>JBIIIF010000386.1:0-4968 GCA_044235005.1 Planctomycetaceae bacterium
GGCGTCCCGTTCGGCCGCTCGTTGAGCCGCGCGGATTGCCGCCGCTTTCTGGGCCGCATTCAATTGAGGAGCTGGTGCCTTTGACGCAGGGGCTTCGGAACTTGTTCCGCCAGACACTGGCGTCGATTCCGATGACGGTGACTGCGGCCTTGAAGGCTTTTCTGCGACAGATTCCTTCGACGGGGCCGCGACTGGCGGCGCTTCCATTGAAGCGGATTTTGGTTTTTCACCTGACGGTTTCAGTGGTGCTGCCGGCTTCGTGCTGACTTCCACATCGGAATCGTCAACAACGATATCTGAATCGGCAGCCGGTTCCGGAACTTTGGGTGACCTGCTTACCGGGACCGTTTTGGCCGTTGGAGCTTCTTTGCGTTTTGCTGGCTCTGGTGGTGCCACAGGGCCGCAATCGAAACCGGCGATCTCCGCAAAGTGCTGACGCAGGTCGCGCGGCGATGTGGGCTGAAACATCGTCGCCCCGAACTTCGTGGAATAGATCTGTTTCTTAACCGTGTCTGCTTCTTCCGCAGCGAAGACAGCCACGCAGGGCACTTTTAATGTTCGAGCGTATGCCTGTACTTTGGAGTAAAGTTCCAGAACCGGCGCGGCATCGACGTCCGCCATGAACAACAATCCGTCCGGAGGCGTTTTCCCTTTCAGTTTCTCAAACGCGACAGAAGCCTCTTCAACGAAGTTCAACGCAAACGAGTACTGTTCGAAGTATTGTTTGAGCTTCTTTTCTCGCTTTCGTCCCGGTTCAACAACCATCAAATTGAACGACTTCTTGTCCGATTTGCCGCCAGAAGGAGAACCCGATTTTGCTCCTGCGCCGCCTGTTGATGCGGAGCTCTTCTTACCGGCGTCGCCGGTCGGCTCGCCCAGCTCCGCCAGCACGGTGCGGAGATCTTTGTTGACTTCGACATACGACTGATACCGCGATGATGGATTGAGTTCCATCATTGTCTTCACGATTCGATAGATACCCTCGGGAAGTCCAGGCAGTACCTGTTTGAGTGGCCGCACGTTGGAGTATCGACTCAGTTGCAGCTTTTCTTCCCGATCGATCGTTCGCGACCATGGGCCTTCCCCACAGAGCAATTCGTAATAGATCGAACCGGCAAAGAAAATATCGCTGCGTGGATCGTTGCGAGGCGCGTTGGTGCCGCGTTCCAGCGTTGAATACTCCAGAGCACGCTGAACATCATCGCTTGTGCCAGCCTGTGCTGCGTTCTCCGCGCCCGCGAGACCAAAGTCCACCAGCTTGGCGACCCCGGTGCTGCTCATCAGAACGTTAGTCAGTTTCAAGTCACGATGAGACGCTCCCATCTTTAAGGCATATTCCAGACCCTGGCAGATCTGATAAATGCACCGAGTTGCCTCCAGGGGCGACAGGGTTTTGCGGATATTCATGAAGTCGCGGAGATTTCCGCCTTCAATGAACTCCATCGTGAAATAGTGGAAGCGTCCCTCGTTGCCGATGTCCAGAATCGCCACGATGTTAGGATGAACAAACTTCTGGCAGATGCGGGCTTCTCGCTCGAAACTGGCGACGGTTCGCGGATCATCGACCCATCGCTCGCGAAGCAGTTTTAGAGCGACGATGCTGTTGTCGTCGGTTGACGCGGCCCGGAAAACGCGAGCAAAGCTGCCGGATGCATTGCGATACAAAAGCTTGTAGCGGCCAAGCACCAGACCTTCGGTCTCACCCTTCTGAATTCGACCGACTTGAAACGGGGTCAACAGTTGACGTCGCTCAAGCGTCTGAAGAATGGCGTCGACCGAAGTTGAGTCGGAAATTTGCCCGGCGGCAGAATTCCAGTCCGCTGGGGACAGCAATCGCGAAGTCAACAGAAATGACTTAAGAGCCTCTTTGGATTTAATCTGCGGCATCGACCGTATGTCATTCGGCTTGCGAGGGCGGAATTCTGCAGTGGATAGTAGTGACCGACTGAATCACCACGGAAGCCTCCCACGAATATCGAACCTGCAGTGTTGCGAAAGCCACCCCGTAGGATCTCTCGCATGACAGGACCGGCGTCGCTGACAATTCTCAATGCTGGAAGGGAGACTCCGCCGGAATCGTACCACGTTGTGTACTGATGACAACGGAAACGCTCCTGTGAAACTTGAGGGAGACCAGTTTCCCCTCGGTGAATGTATAAACCCGCCAGAAACAAACGCCACGGATTTGTCAGGAGTTTCGCGACTCGGAGCCCAGGCAAGTCCATACAACCCTACCTAACGAATTCTCCGCCATCAATGCGTCGGAATATCCCGTCATTCACGGGGTCGGGGTGTTTCGGGTTGTGGGCGATCAGGTTGGCTTCTGGAAATTGCCGCCGAGGCCATCCCAAATGGACTATTATCTGTACTTGTGAACAGATTTCTGTCGGCGGCCAGCCACGCCTGAAAATTGCACCAGACTGAACCATTGCAGGTGCTGGTTCCGGCCGGGCGAGTGCCCGGTGCTGAGTTTCGCGGGGTGAAACGCGATGAAACCTTGCGCTCAATAAATCAACAGTTCTCATGCACTGATTTCTGCTCCTCGGCAGTGCGGCTGAAAGTGCGCGTTTGCGAAGCGCCGCTCGCGTTTGAGGGTTCGTGCCGCGTCTCATGGCCACCCTCGCCGAAAGCTTCCTATTGCGGCGATCTTCGTCCTTGCGCTATCATGATCGATTGAAGCTGAACAGTGAAATTCGGCGCTCAGATGAGCACAGGGAGGGCAGGATGAACGGTGGAACCGCGCAAAGATCTTTAACGGCAGGTGAAATCGCCGAAATTCTTGACGCTGTAGTCCTCGGTGATCCTCTTCGGACTATCACGGGTGTTGAGGTTGTTGATCGAGCTGTGGAGAGCGAAATAAGCTTCATTGGCGATGCAAAGAATCTCCCGCGGGTGAAACAGTCGAAATCAAAAGTCATTGTCGCTCCGCTGACACTACAGGATGAACTCTCCGCCTACACGGATCGAACATTTCTGTTGGTCCCGGAAGCCGAAACTGCTCTGCTGTCGATCGCTGGAATCCTGCGACCTCTGCGGGCCAGGACTCGCATTGGAGTTTCTCCGCACGCCGTGGTCGACTCAACGGCTCAGATCGGTGCCAACACCAATATTCATCCGCTGGCCGTGGTTGGTCGCGATGTGGTCATTGGTCACAGTTGTGAAATTCAATCCGGAGTTGTTGTCGGAGATGGCTGCGTTGTTGGCGACAATGTGACCCTGCACGCAAATACGGTGCTGTATCACGACATTATCATTGGAAATCATGTCACCATTCATGCGGCCTGCGTCATCGGTGCCGATGGGTTTGGTTACCGTTTCGTGAATGGCGGCCATGAGCGATTGCCGCACTATGGCACGGTACGAATCTGTGATGACGTCGAAATTGGTGCTGGTACCACTATCGATCGAGCGAAGATCGGGGAGACCGTCATCGGCTCCGGGACACGCATTGATAATCAGGTGATGATTGCTCACAACTGCCAGGTGGGTCGACACAATCTCCTGGTCGGTCAGGTCGGTTTAGCTGGCTCTGTAACAACAGGCGATTTCGTTGTCTGTGCGGGGCAGGTTGGTATTGCCGATCACGTGCATCTTGGTGACGGCGCGATCATTGGTGCCAAAGCCGGGGTTCATCGCGATATGCCGGGCGGCCAGACCTATTTGGGTTCACCCGCTGGTCCGGTGGCGGAGACGACTCGCCAGTTGATGGCTTTGCGGCGACTTCCGGAGATTCGAGATACCGTGAAGAAGATGGAGAAGGAACTGGAAGGGCTTCGCGTTCGACTGCAGGATCCGGCATCCGGATCGCGACCAGAAAAAGCAGCAAAAACAGAAAGCAGAGACTCCGCAGCCGCGTAAGTCCGTTCATTTTGTGCCAATGTTCGCGTTGGCGAACGCTGGTTTACAGATTCATTCAAGAAATGGTTCAATTCAGGTGAGGACGGTCAGCCAATGCCATCCTCCACGACCAATCACTACAGTCAGCTCACATGTCTACTCCGGTCAATCCAGATTCCAATCCTGACATTCTGCCGTTCGTAAGACCGGCAGTGGTGGGGCTTGATTCGATTTCCGAGGTGGAATCGATGCCTCCGATGAGACTCGGTCTTCTCGCCGGCGCGGGAGAGTTTCCCATTCGGTTTGCCCGAGCTGCTCGCAATGCCGGTCATTATGTCTACGGTCTCGGCGTGGCAGGCATGGCCTCGGATGAACTTTACGACGCCTGTGATGAATTTCGATTTGCTCCGCTCGCGCGTTTTGGGAAAGCGATTCGGCTGTTCAGGAAGGCGGGGGTTCAGCGAATTATCATGGCGGGAAAGATTGAGAAGACCGTTCTCTTTCATCCGTTCCGCTGGCTTCGTCTGATGCCGGACTGGCGAACCATTCATATGTGGGTTCGTTATGCTCGTGAGAACAAGAAAGACGACACGCTGCTTTTGGCGGTGATTCGTGAGTTTGAACGCGATAATCTGATTTTCGATTCCGCCCTGAAATATTGCCCGGAGCTTCTTGTGAAACACGGATTTCTGACCAGCCGCCGTCCCAACGCCGCTCAGTGGAAAGATATCCGCTTCGGCTGGGAGATGGCTCGCGAAATGGGCCGACTTGATATTGGCCAGACTGTGGTCATCAATGACACCGCTGTGATTGCTGTGGAAGCCATTGAAGGGACCGATCGCTGCATTCGACGGGCGGGTGAATTGTGTCGACGCGGTGGCTTCACAGTCGTGAAAGTGGCCAAGCCAAAACAGGATATGCGATTCGATGTGCCGACTGTCGGCGCAGATACAATCAAGACGATGCACGAGTCCGGCGGCAAGGTGCTGGCGATTGAAGCCGGCATGACGATCATCATCAATCCGGAGGAAGTGGCTGCTATCGCCGACAAGTTCGGAATTGCCATCGTTGCCGTGAACGCTGATGAACTTGCTCTGCTCGCCGCGGCATGATGTCGCTCCCTGTGTTCGA
>JBIIIF010000152.1:0-17017 GCA_044235005.1 Planctomycetaceae bacterium
ACATGGCTTCCGCCTGATCGTACCGACCCTGTTTTTCGTAGACCCGGGCAACAGCGGCATACTTATCGGCAGAAGCTCGCCCCGACCGGGCTGCCGGACGAGTGTCGGAAACGACAGCGGTGACCGCCGAACATCCAACGCTGGAAGCAGACAGGAGTCCGCCCAACAGCAACACTAACGGATGACGAAATCTCATCGAAATCCCCCACTCCTTGTCCGGTTTGGCGATCCTCCAAACCAGCTCAAAGTCCCCCCGGACGCGGCGAATCCCTGATCCGAGCAATTGTTGTCTCGAATCGTTCAGCCGTTGGATCAAGTTCAGTTCCACAAACTGCAGCTATGAAGTCACAATGAGTGGCAAATGTCCATATTTCAATGACCTGAATATGGACATTACCCGGATATGTCATCGGATTCGCACAGGTATTGACATTGATCCTTTTCGCAAAATTGATGCGAATCGCATGTCACACACCATTTCATTATTCTTCGGACAGGAGCCCTCCGGGCGCTAAAGTTCCCTTGGTCATTCGTGGCCGGTATTCCATTCCGTTTTTGCACAGAACCAGTGTCCGATTATGTTCGTCGTTGCCTTGCTTTCCCTGATTGCGTCTTTGGCCGTGCTGCTGGTGCTGGCTCGCATGAAACCTTTGTTTGCGGGATTGACAGTCAGGCATTCGTGGCGATGGGCAGTAGCTGCGGCTTTATCGCTGCTGGTGTCTGTTGCGATGTCAGGACGCTTCTTTACGGTGTCTTCAGCCGTCAGTTCTTTGCTCCAGCTTCTATCTGCCGTTTTAATGCTGACCCCGGCGGTATCAACCCTGGGGGCGAGGAATCCCGGTGTCAATGCGTGGCAGTTTTTTGTCGTGGTGCCGTTGATTATTGTTTTGCTCTGGCCCGGGTTGAGCGATCTCATCAGCAGTCGCGGACAGGAGCCGCTGCGATTGGGGGTTCCGGCATTCTCGGGGGTGTGCCTCGTCCTGTTGATGAGCATGAGCACATGCGTGGGAACATCCTTAACGTTCGCCTCACTGTTCTGCTTTCTTGCGGTTTCCCTGAGTCTGTTCCCCGCAATGGGCTGGCTGGATCCGCTGTCTTTCTGGCCGTCTGCGGTTCCTTTTTTGCTGCTGACCGCTGTGGCCCTTGCTGCCAGGTCCATCAAAATCAGTCTCCGCGTGATTGAAATGGCTCAGACGAGGTCGGAGCTTGTCGACGCATCCTGGGCTCTTTTTCAGGATCTTTATGGCCTTGTCTGGGCGCGACGGATTCAGGAGCGAGTCAATCAGTTTGCTTCCCGGGAACAGTGGAGCGTCTTGTTGACCCATGAAGGTTTTCGAGATCGGGATGGAAAGGCCCCATCGGATGAGGATCTGGAAAAGCCGCGAGACGCACTTAGGTGGGTCCTGAGTCGATTTGCGGATGACCAATGGATCGCTGAGAAACTCTACCGATTGGGTTGAGCCAGAGGTAAATGTCAGTTTTTCTCGGACGCCGACGGGATTGCGGCTACCACCTAAGATTGAATTCAACGGCCGTTGTTTGTAGGGTTCCCGGATGTAGACGAACGGATGGGCGTCTTTCACGGTGTGTTCTCAACATTCCATTGGTGATCAGGCTTTTTCAATGCTGTTCAAACGTCTTGGAGACATCACAGCGAAACACGCTTTCCTGATTCTCGCAGCATGGGTCGCGCTGCTGGTGGTTTGCATTTCCACTGCGCCAAAGTGGGAAGATGTCGTTCAGAACGGTGAGTTCGCCTTCCTGCCGGAAGATTCTCCCAGCCGCATTGCGACCGAGGGTTTTCGCGAAGCGTTTCCCAACGACCTGCTGGCCAGTACGCTGGTGCTTCTGGTACGCCGTGAAAGTGCGGATGGACTTTTGAAGTCCGACTACGACTATCTGACATCGCGAGTAATCCCGGAGATTCACAGGATCGCTCGGCTGCCAATGCCGGAAGATCAACTGGCCGTTGACGCTGGAGTGGAATCAGCGAACGCCGCGACGGCCGACATCGCAGGCAATGATAAGAATTCGCCGCCCAGAATTGTGCAGGGAATCACCTGGTTTGCAGACAAGAAAATCGGCGATCTTCTGATCAGTGAAGATAAGCAGGCGACCACGATCGTGATGGGGCTCAGCACTGAGTTTCTCGATCAGCAGAATACAGATGTTGTGGATCAGGTTGAGAAGTTTGTGGAACAGCTTTCCAGAACCCCAGCCGGAGAAGAGACCTCGTTGCCTGCTGGTCTTGAGATCGCAATCAGCGGCAGCGCGACATTTGGTCGTGACATGATTCGTGAAGCCAAGAACAGTGCGAAGTCCACAGAGAAATGGACCGTGATTCTGGTGGTGGGGCTGTTGATTCTGATTTATCGCGCGCCAGCTCTGGCGATGATCCCGCTGATTACGGTTGCTGTTTCGACGGCCGTTTCCCTGACGTTACTTTCAATGGCGGCGGCGGCGGGAATTATCAGTCTGTTCAATGGCATTGAAACATATGTGACGGTGCTGATTTACGGGGCAGGTGTGGACTACTGTCTGTTCCTGATTGCTCGTTATCGCGAAGAAATTGACGGAGGGCAGACAATTGAAGACGCGATCTCGGGAACTCTTCAGCGGATCGGGGCTGCTCTGACCGCCAGTGCGGGGACTGTCATGTGCGGGATCGGGATGCTGGTCTTCGCCGAGTTCGGTAAGTTTCGACAGGCCGGTTTGGCAATTACTTTTGGTCTGGGCGTTTGTTTGTTGGCCGCCCTGACGTTGACGCCCGCAATTCTGAGACTCATTGGTCGCTGGGCCTTTTGGCCCAATGTGCCGTCCCTTGCTTCTCGCCGTGACGCCAGTTTCCCAAGCAGCTCTGACTTTGTGACACGATTGCAGAAGAAGAATCTGCTGACTGCTGGCTGGCACTGGATTGGCTCCATGATTGAACGGCGAGCCTGGGCGGCGTGGATTGGCAGCATGGCGATGATGCTGCCGTTTACTCTCGTGGGTATCATCTACTTCGGTAATCTCAGCTATGGGCTTCTTTCCGAGTTACCGGATACGGCCCGCAGTGTTTACGGGGCCGAGGCCGTGCAACGACATTTCCCGGCCGGAGAAGTGGCTCCGTTGACGGTTCTGGTTGATGCTGGTTCTCGCGAATTCAGATTCAGAGTTCAGCCTGCTGCTGACGCAAAAGATTCGCCGGCGTGGCAAGTCGTCAGCCTTGATGAAGGAGGCGATGTTTTTGATGTGGAAGGATTCGCTCCGGTCGCCGGCAAGAGTCTTGAGTTCGCAATCCCACGTAAATCAGCAGCGTATTCCGGGACCGTGTCTGCCAACGGAAAAACCGTTGTGGGCAAGTGGACTCAGGATGATCGCGACTACGATCTGACTCTGGTGCATGAGGATGGTGCCTGGACCGGTCGTTTGTCCGCGCCGGTGGTGGACTTCAGTCCGATTCAGGGCGAGCCATTTGAGATGGTCTCAGAGTTCACAAAGAGCCTTGTCGAGAAGAAAGACGAACTGGGGCTGCATGCGGTACGCTCAATGTATGCCCCCAAAGGCCAGCGCGAACCGGGGAAAATGACATTTGCAGTTCGTCAGGCTGCGAAGAAGCATGCTCGCGATTACTTTGTCAGCTCCGTTAATCCTGCGGTGACTCGTGTAGATCTGATCTTCAAGCAGGATCCCTTTTCTCGCGACAGTATCAGTGACTTCCGTAACCTGCGAGACAAGATTCATGCTCACCTTCCTGAGGGGCTGAAGGGGGCGTCTCTTTCCTTTGTTGGCAACACGGCTGACATCAGCGACCTGAAGGATGTGACTGACTCTGACCAGATCAGAATCGATTCCCTGGTCATGCTGGGCGTTTATTTGATTCTGGTCGTTCTGCTCCGACGGCCAGGGATATGTGCCTACCTGATGTTCACGGTTTTCTACAGTTATCTCGCCACGTTGGGAATCACTTACCTTGTGTTCTGGGCGATGGATCCGCAGGGCTTTGCCGGTCTCGACTGGAAAGTACCGATGTTTCTGTTCACGATCCTGATTGCCGTCGGTGAAGATTACAACATCTTCCTGATGGCTCGCATCGAGGAAGAAGAAAAGGTCCACGGTCCCGTGAAGGGGATCACTGTGGCCCTGGAAAGAACAGGCAGCATTATTTCCAGTTGCGGAATTATCATGGCCGGTACGTTCTCATCTCTGATGGCGGGCAGTCTGGTCGGTATGGATCAGCTTGGTTTCGCGCTGGCTTTAGGCGTTATGCTGGACACTTTTGTGATTCGCCCCATCATGGTCCCGTCACTCCTGATGCTGCTTGCGACCGGGAAATTGGGAGTGTTCAGTCGACTGGCCGGCTATGAAAAAAAAACGGACGATGTGAAGTCACTCGCGGCCTGAGCCTATGAGTCGTCCCGAATCAGCCCTTACAGATTCCGCTGGTTTCCGAAACTCCCTCGCTTTCCGATCCGTGTTTGTCATTGTCGGCTGGTTGAGCAGTTTGTGCGTGTGCTTGCTTTTCGAGTTTTCGCGGATGCTGGCCGCTATCAATAGTCCATCAGGGGCGCTGGGATGGTTTGCCGACTGGAATCCGGATACGACGTTGCCGTTTCTGGTGCTGCTGACTCTGCCCTTGATCGTCTATTCCGGGGTCCGTGGTGTACGCCTTCGCGCGATCTGGCTGAAGTTGTTAAAGCCCGCTGAAGAGGCTGAGACAACAGGCCTCACACAACCGCCGCAGCGTTATGGGCTGATTACCGCAGGCCTGTTTCTGGTGTCGTTTATTTGCAGTGCGTCAATTGGTTTGCGGGAGATGCCGATTGGCGTACCCGCAGCACAGTCTGAATTGACAGACACTGTCCCGTTCGCGCGACTGCCACCGGCTTATCACGATGAGTTCAGCTATCTGCTGCAGGCGCGAACGTTTCTGGCCGGAAGGTTATCATGGCCACCGATGACTGTGCGCCCGGATCTGTTTCATCAGATTCATGTGCTGAATGAACCGACGACGGCCAGTCGGTATTTTCCACTGACGGGAGCGTGGCTGGCCCCATTCGTGGCGTTCGACGCGCCGTGGCTGGGGCAGTGGATCGCCGGAGCACTCTCTTGTGTCTTCTTTTTCCGATGCCTCCTGAGGCTGCTGCCGTTGCGTTGGGCGATTGTGGGCGGACTCTTGATTGCCGTCAGCCCGGGACTGGCAATCTTCAGCAACTTATTGCTGGCTCATCATGTCACCATGTTGGCGCTCTCGGTGTTTCTCTGGGCCTTTCTGCGGCTGATGACGTCGAACCGAACCCTTGATGCGCTGATCGCAGGGATATTCCTTGCGTTCGCGATGCTGGGACGTCCCATGACAGCGGCCGGATTTGCACTGCCATTCGGAGTCTGGTTCGTCCTTCGTCTCCGGGACCGAATACTGCACAGATCAATCAGTGCTGACTTCGCAGCCAGCCAGGGGTTCCGGCAGGTTCTCGCGATGGGCGGGCCAATCATTCTGGGCTTTGTTTTGCTGGGAATCATGAACCAGTCGATTACCGGTCAGTGGAATCGATCGGCCTATCAGTATTACACAGATACCTGGACTCCATCGCATCGCTTCGGATTTAACAATGCTGAAATTGGTCAGAGGGTGGCGGGACCGCAGACGCTGAAGGCTTATGATCGCTGGGCGACCAATCTCACCCCTGACAAGGCTCTCGAAAATCTTTGGTATCGGACGATCGCAAGCAGTCAGTGGTCATTGGGAATCACCGGGCTGCTGTTTGCCGTCCTCTGCGCGCTGCCGTCCTGTGGCCGCATGTTCGGGGGCGATCCGCGCATCGGCCTGGTGAGCCTGTCGATCGTTTCGCTTCAAGTGGTGCATATTCCCTACTGGTATGACGGCATTCTGCATTGGCACTATGTCTTCGAAACGGCTCCCCTGTTGCTGATGATGGCGGCTGTTGGATTTCGAAATGCGGAGGATGTGTTGCGGGCGATCAGGATAAAAAGAGCGATGCGTGTCTGGTTGTTGGCTCTTGTTGCAGCATGTCTGCTTCCCAACTGGGTCACAGCCGATTCGTTCTGGGGGGCCGCCCGCGTTTCTCAGGCGGTCAGCGAACAGGCGTTTTCACGAGTACGATTTGAATTGTTTAATCGACTGGTGAATTCTTCCGCGGTTCAGCATCCCTGTCTGATTTTGGTCGACGAGGGAAACTCTGATCCCCAGTTAAGCTACATCATCAATCCGCCGGATCTTTCGGGGCCGGTTTTGACCTGTCGACATCCCGGGACTGCTGCGGAGATCGCTGAGTTGTCGAACGCGTTTCCGAAACGCATGCTTTATGTGTTTGATCCGAAGACATTTCAATTTAAGAAGTCAGACTCGTCAGTTCAGAGTCGTGATGCACCAACTGCCACAGACTCGCCAACTGCCACAGATGTGCCACGTGCCACAGATTTGCCAAACGCCAAAGAGGAGCCTCGACCGTGATTCCGTTACGGGACAATATACCCGCGCGAACGACCCCGGTTGTCAACTATACGTTGATGATTGTGTGCGTGCTGGTGTTTCTGATGCAGTCTGCCGACACGGAAGGAACCTTCACGCTGCGTTACAGCATGATTCCTCAGCGGATTACAAAACCTGATCAGCCGGTGTTGATTGAAGACCACCGAGTTGTCAAGACGCCGTTCGGAGTGCGCGAGGTCACTGTTCGCCACGAAGTGCCTCCGCTGGCACTGCCCGCGTGGACAACGGCCATCACCTGCGTGTTTCTGCACGGGAGCTTCATGCATCTGCTTGGCAATATGTGGTTCCTGTATATCTTCGGGGATAACGTCGAAGATCGACTCGGCCACTGGGGCTATCTGCTCTTCTACATGGGCTGCGGGGTGGCAGCGAGCTCTGCACATTATGTTTTTGAAGCTAACTCCGGCATTCCTACGTTGGGAGCCAGCGGTGCGATTGCCGGTGTGATGGGGGCGTATCTGGTGCTCTATCCCCATGCGAATGTTATGACGCTTGTTCCGCTGTTGTTCATCCTGCAGATGATGGTCATTCCGGCCCCGATCTTTCTGGGGCTCTGGTTTGTGATGCAACTGCTGCAGGGGACCTTTTCGATCGGTGCAACGGAGGCCGCCGGTGTTGCCTGGTGGGCTCACATCGGCGGCTTTGTCGCTGGCTTTATCGTCGCATGGCTGCTGAACAAAAGTGGCCAGACGCAACCACGAGTTCTCGTGGTTCGGCCCGGCACTGATCGGCGCTTCGACCGCCTTCGATTTCCATGGGACTGACTATTCTTCCCCGTCCTTCTTGACCATTTCCTTGTAACGCTTCTGGAACTTGGCCACCTTCGGGCCAACGACAGCCGCGCAGTAAGGATTGTCAGGGTTCTGGGCAAAGTAGTTCTGATGATAATCTTCAGCCGGATAGAACTTCTTCATCTCTTCGATCGTCGTGACGATCGGGTCGTCGAAATCACCTGACTTATCCAGTTCGGCGATCACCTTTTTGGTAATCTCCTTCTGAGTTTCATCATGGAAGAAGACCGAGGAACGATACTGAGTTCCCACGTCGGCGCCCTGACGGTTCTTTGTTGTGGGGTCATGAGTGTGGAAGAAGACATCCAGCAATTGCTCGAACGTCACTTTGGACGGATCGAATTCAATCTGAATCACTTCCGCGTGCCCGGTCAGCCCGGTGCAGATCTCTTTGTAAGTCGGATTCGGCTTCACGCCACCCGTGTACCCGCTGACAACCTTGATAACTCCGCGGCATTTCAAAAACACAGCTTCCGTACACCAAAAACAACCACCGCCAAAAGTTGCCAACTGAGTCTTTGGCTTCTCTGTCGTCTTCTCATCAGTACCAGTCATGGCGTTTCCTTCCTGTCTTTGCCGAAGTAACTACGGGCCAAACGATGAAAAGGCCCATCACTGTTTCTCAGCTCAATGTTGATCCATCGCCGAGATGAATTCTGCAAGTCACAACGCCGCGGCGCGACGGCGATCTTTTCCGCCGAGCACTGAGCGATTCACGCCGTGAATGCTATCCGACTTCCCGCCTCATGGAAATGAGTCCGTGATTCCGAAGCCAGGGTTAACCTGAGTGGCCCCGGATTCCGGCAAAAATCGCCTCATCAAAATCAGTGTTTTGTCGTTCCGATTGAGGAACGTTCATCTGTTCTCGCGACCCAAACTTCAGGGGAAAATGTGGAGTCTGCAGGCTTCTAACGCCGTCAACACCGACCCGCAACGAGAATCTGCATTTCCCGCCCGCGGCGAAGTCTGCCGAAGTTTCAGGCTCCGGACTCACTCACCGCAGAACTCACAATCGGAAGAAGCGTAAAGTTTGCGCCAAACGGACGTCGATCAGATCGATACCGCAGAGACTTTTGATTCGCACTCAACGGGCTCATCTGTTTCAACGGGCAATGATCTGCAACACCAGTGTCGGGCATCAACTCCTCTGACGCATCCTGTTCCTGTGGCGATCAGCACCGAGGGCTGAATTATGACTGACATTCTTGGCCAGGCTCTTCAAAAGATAACAACGCCGGAAATCTCCATAGCGGCCGAAAAATCGCAAGCTGAAGTTCCGGACGCTCCTTCAGCCATGCCAGTGTCTTCAGGCATGCCAGTGTCTGAGCCTGCGATCATTCAGGAGTCTTGCGAAACGGCACCGCCAACAAGTGCTGAACAGAGTTCTGGTGCAGCGTCTGCAGCGACGCGTCCCAACGCGTTGCAGTATCTGCTCAGTCATCGACGTCAGGCGGCTGCGATCGTCGTGGCGGTTTGTATTGCGGTGTTCTGGTTCGATGGCGGATCCTCTTCGGTTGACCAGAACTCTGCTGACACGGATTCGGCTCAAGCGGACGTGGCAGGAGAAGAACTGATGCTGGACGAGTTCGACGCCATTGAAGTTTCACCTCTTCGAGAACCAGCGGAGCCATCGGATGTGGCAGCGGCCGATCCGTTCCCATTAACCATTCCGCAGGCGGACTCAGATGCCGCTCAGGTGCAGGTTTCCAGCCGTGGCTCAGACCATCCTCTGCTTAACGAACGGATTGGCGATGTTCGCAATCAATCCGCTGTTCATGCAGAGTCGAATGGGAGCCTTGAGTTTCCTGCTCAGCCATCTTCGGACAACTCATCACCGGCCACCCCTCGCTCAGTCAGGTTCACTGGCCGCATTCAGCCTCTCAACTAGATCTGCAGATAAGTCTCATGTACGAAACGTTTTGGAAGCTGAGCGGCAAGCCGTTCTCACACCGATCTGAGTCCGCTCAGTTGTATCGCAGCAAGTCGCATCATGCCGCTCTGCTTCGACTCAAGTATGGCCTCGAGAATTTCCCGGGACCAGGTCTTGTGATCGGGCTGTCCGGCACAGGAAAGTCTACCCTGGCAAGGACCTTTGCGAGCGAAAACCCTGAGTTTCGCCCCTTCGCCCATGTGGTCTTTCCGGCCCTTGGATGTGAGGATCTGCTGAGACTGATCGCTGCCGAACTCTGTGGCAACGCGGTCCCTGATGGTTTACCAACTGATGCTGTTTTGCGGCAGATTCAGAATAGCCTCAAACAGTATTCCGAAAAAGGACAACAGCCGTTGCTCTGTATCGACGACGCTCATCTGCTGTCGGACGATGCCCTGCAGTTCGTGATTCAGCCGTTGCTGAACATGTCTGAGTCAGATGACTCCACTCGCCTGTCGATTCTGCTGCTCGGGCTGCCCACCCTGTCTTCCCGACTACGGAAGGTGGGAGAACTCAGTGAACGCATTGCCGTGACGACACCGCTGTCCGGCTTTACGGCTGCAGAGACCGCCGACTATGTCACGACAGCGTTGCAGCGAGTGAACGGTCGGGATGACATCTTCTCTCCTGAAGCTCTTATTCGCTTGTTCGAAGTCACCTCCGGGAACCCTCGCCGAGTTAATCGTCTTTGCGATATGGCACTGCTGGTGGGATTTGCCGAGCAGTTGTCTCAGATCACTGAGGCACACATTGACGCTGTCGGCGCTGAATTGCTGCCTGCGGCGGCTTGAAAGTGATTTTCGGCGTTTCAGTCTCTGAAAGAATTGCCTTGATGGGGCTCCACCGAATCCGACTGGCTGCACCATGGGAATTTCGTCTGCTCACGGCAAAGGCGGACTTACCATCGTCAACATGCAAACTTCCGTTCGCGTTAAGTGATGTTGGTGCCGATGAAGCCGTTTCAGACTCCGACACGATTGTGCTGACTCGGAAGTTTCATCGCCCCAGTGGGCTCGATGAATCGACTCGAGTCTTCATCGGTATTGAATTGGACGAGGTCGACTCTCCGAATTCACTGAAGACTGTGCTGCTGAACAAGGAGGCTCTTTCGTTCCCGGAAGACCGCTCGGGCTCAGACGGCGTATTGCAGATTGACGTGTCGGGACGACTGTTACCTTTCAACGTGCTTCAGTTGCAGTTCCCGGTTGCTGCCGGTCATACTCCAGTCCGCTTGATTTCAGTGAACCTGCTGATCGAAGAGTAAGCGGAGAAGAGGTCGTGTTGCCCGTTTGCCCGCGGGACGTCGGCCATGAACGCATTCACTGAGACGCGTACCAAAGGTCGGTGACAATGAGGCGTTCTCTATTCCTCGCAATCTTCATAACGCTTCTGCCGGATCAAACAATTGCGTGGGCCGCCGATGGTGCCGTCTCGCTTGAATGGACGCCGCTGCCATTGTTGCCGAATACTCCGGGAGTCGCCAGTCCGTTTGTCGGATCCAGCCATGATGTGCTGCTGGTTGCCGGTGGGGCGAACTTTCCGGATGCACCGCCCTGGAAGAATGGAACGAAAATCTGGCACGACAGGATCTATGCCCTGATTGACCAGCAGTGGCAGATCGTCGCGAAGCTTCCGAGTCCCTGCGCCTATGGTTTATCGTTTCAGACGCCCCAGGGAGTGCTCTGCGTTGGCGGCAGCGATGCGCAGCATCATCTTTTGAACGTCTTTCTGATGCGGTTCGATGCGGGGCAGATTGAATTCGAAAATCTTCCCGCACTTCCGTTGCCGATCGCCAATGCCTGCGGAGTTCTTGTCGGCAGCACGGTGTACATTGCAGGAGGCACTGTCTCTCCTGAAGCGACTACTGCCTCCTCAAGTTTTCTTTCGCTCGATCTGAAATCCGCTCAGCCTCGGTGGAACCAATTGCCGGATTTGCCCGGTCCCGGACGCATGCTTTCTGTCGCCGCCACCGATGAAAAGTCGGTCTTCATTTTCAGTGGAGCGTCATTGGCTGCCGGTGATGATGGAAAGCCTGTGCGCAGCTATCTGCGTGACTCATGGCAGTTCGATGTTTCCCGGAACACGTGGCAGCGTCGAGCTGACCTGCCGTTCGCCGTTGTGGCAGCCCCCTCACCAGCACCGATGCTGAAGTCCGGGAAGTTTATCATCTTTGGTGGCGATGATGGTTCCCGTGTTGGCTTCAAACCGCAGGAGAATCATCCGGGCTTCGCGAAGTCGGCCCTGATTTATAATCCCGGAACAGACGAATGGAGCGCTGACACTGTCTTAGAGATATCGCGAGTCACTGTGCCTGTGGTTGCGGATTCGGGCGGATTTATTCTGGCCAGCGGCGAGGTTCGCCCGGGAGTTCGTTCTCCGGAAGTCTGGCGTTTGAAGATTGAGGAGTTGAAATAAAGAAGACCGCTTTCGATTTGCATCGAAAGCGGTCCTGAGATTTGCTCGTCAGCCGAACGGCCCTGACAACCGGTGTTGATCTCGTTGTTTACCGCCCAGCCGGAGGCGCCGGCTTCTAAGCAGGCCGGCGCCTCCGGCTGGGCGGTAAACGAACACGCTTCGGCTATCGCTAACCAAGTTCTCCGCGGACTTTTTCCAGCAGCGCCTTGGTGGCTTTAATGCCGGCGAATTCGTCCAGCATGCTGCCTTCGTATTCGATACCAACATAGCCACTGTAGCCGGCGTCGAGAACGATCTTCATCATCTTCCGGTAGTCGGTCTTGGTTTCGTTGCCTTCTGCGTCAAAATCGTGTGACTTCGCGCTGACGGCTTTGGCGAATGGCATCAGTTCGGTGACGCCTTTGTAGCGGTCATACCATTCGTTGTCTTTAATGCGGAAGTTTCCGAAGTCCGGCAGAGTTCCGCAGTTCTTCAGATCCACCTTCTTCATGACACCAGCCAGCCATTCGCCATTGGAAGATAAGCCACCGTGGTTTTCAACGATCACGTTCAAGCCATGCTCTGCTGCAAACTCGGAGAGTGCTCGTAGCCCGTCCGCGGCTCTAAACTGCTGTTCTTCAAATGTACCACCGCTGCCCGCATTGACGCGGATGGAATGGCAACCCAAAGTCTTGGCCGCCTCGACCCATCTGTAGTGATTCTCGACCGCCTGCGTTCGCTTCTTCAGACTTGGGTCGCCCAGATTTCCTTCGCCGTCAATCATGATCAACAACTGCTTGACACCATTGTCAGCCGCACGCTTATTGAGTTCTGCCAGATAAGCCTTATCCTGAGCTTTGTCTTTGAAGAACTGGTTCACATACTCGATCGCTTCAATGCCGAATTCTTTCCTGGCAGTGAGAGCAAAGTCGAGGTTGTCCAGTTTTTTGGAGTTGATCGTTTTGTGAAGTGACCATTCCGCCAGAGAAATCTCAAACCTGGCCGCGGGTTTAATCAATACGGCGGAGGCGGTAGAGCCTGCTGCAACTGCCGCAGCGGAGGCTGCAAGGAACGATCGACGTGACAACGGAGTGGCCATAAGGAATACTCTTTCAAGGGATGTCAGGAATACATAAGGGACCATCGCGATTTCTTGCCGGTCTCCCATAATTCCAGCGCTCTTCGCGCCGAAAGCAGGGTCGTAGTTTAGCTATGGTCCTCGCCCTTCTCAAATTATGCATCGAGTTCCCACGGAACTCCGCCAGGAAATCATTGTTCATGCCTTCCGAATCAGAAACTCGTCCGGAATTTCAAACAGCCCTGATCGCCGGGTGCGGCTATGTCGGGCATCGGGTTGCTCAGTGTTGGCGTTCGTCCGGAATCGAAACGTTCGCGATCAGTCGTGATCCTGCGAAAGGCCAGCAACTGGCCGGTGAAGGAATTCTTCCCCTGATGCTGGATCTTTCTTCGCCCGAGAAATGGCCGGAACTACCCGTCGTTGACGTGGTGCTCTGGAGCGTGGGTTTTGATCGCAGAGCCGGTGCGGATCGAACCCGAGTCTGGGTGGATGGACTTCGTGAACTATTGAATCGTGTCCGGTTCCGAACGGGTCAAGGTCGAGTCATTTACACGTCCAGCACTGGTGTCTATGGCGATTCCGGGGGTGAGGAAGTCGACGAGGATACCGTGGCGTGTCCCGACTCAGAGGGAGGCAAAGCGTGCCTTGCCGCAGAACAGGTTCTTCGGGACTTTTCGCGAAGGACCGGCCACGCGGTGACAGTGCTGCGGCTCGCGGGAATTTACGGCCCCAACAGACTCCTGCGACGGATCGCCGATTTGCAAAACGGAACGCCAATTACATCGCCTCCCGATGACTGGCTCAATCTGATTCACGTGGATGACATTGTTCGAGTCGTCGATGCGGTTGCCGGGTCTGCAGACCCCTCCGCAATGCCACTAATGAATGTGGTCGCCGCCCATAGTGTCACTCGCAGAGTTTACTATTCGACACTGGCTGAACTGGCCTCAGCGCCGGCGCCGGTTTTCGATGTCGCCGCTGCGAAAGAATTAACGGGGAATCGCTCGGGCCGGGGCAGCGGTAACCGTCGCGTCATCAGTCGCGTCAGATCTCAGTTGAAGGTTGAATTCCTGTTCGACGATGTCCGCACAGGTCTCTGTGATGCTCTCAAGCGATCCGATGGGATCATTCCCGGTTGAACTGAGACATGCGGCAGTGCCAGCGCATGCGGCAGGGTCTGTACATGCGGCAGAGTCGGTGCATGCGGCAGAGTCGATCGGATAGCCCCAGAACACCAAAGACTTCCTGAGTGAATTCAAAAACTCTTTATCCTGGTTTCCTGACCGGCAGTCTCTGCCGAAACGGATGATAGGGTTTTTCGATAAAAGTTAGCGCAACCTTTATGCGCGGAGACGTCCGCGGGATGGTGCGAAAGCGAGCTCTCAGGATAATTACCCATGTCACTGCGCAGGTTTTTAAGGCAGACGCAAATGCTGATACAGCATTATCTGCATACGACTCGCGCTTCATCGATCGATGAACGATATGGGCAGGTTGTTCAGGCTTCGCGACTTGAGGAACGTATTCTGTTCAGTGCTTCGGCGATTGCCCCGGTGGTGGCAGAGTTAGCGGAAGCGGGAGCATCGCTGACGTCTTTGTTGGCGGAGTCGGCCACAGAGTCAGACCGTTCGGGGGAGCTGTTCCCGATCTCCGATCGACAACTGCTGGATATCGTTGCGGATACCGTTCTTCCGGCTCAGGCAGAAGTCCAGTCTTCATCCGCTGAACCGGTGGAGGTCGATCCAAACAAACAGACTCTGGAACTGGTGTTTCTGGATTCATCGATCGCCAATCTCGATCAGATGATGACCGATTTCCGGGCAATAGATGAGAACGACAGTTCGCGAACTCTGGAGTTCGTTGTATTGGATTCGACGAAGGACGGCATTGCACAAATTACGTCCGCGTTGCTCAAATACAACGGAGTCGACGGGCTGCACATCGTTTCGCATGCAGCTGCGGGGCAGGTGCAGTTGGGCTCCACTGTTTTGTCAGTCGAGAATCTGGACACCTATCGCAACGCGATCAGCGCGTGGCCGCATTCGATGTCAGACAAAGCTGACATTCTGATTTACGGATGTAATGTGGCGGGAACCGCCAACGGAAGAGACTTGTTGGATCAGCTTGGCGAACTGACGGCCACTCATGTATCGGCCAGTGAACAACCGACTGCAGCGGGATTGTTTGGTGAGGTCGGGATTCACAACGCCGATGCAGACGAGTTGAGGCTTGCAACTGTACAGCCGTTCGACGTGCTTTTGAGCGGTCACGTTTCTTCACTTTCGACTGCGTCTGATCCCACAACGACAGTAACGATGGGTGAGTTGTCGCAGCGGACCGAAATTGTGTTCGTCGATACCGGCATTCAGGACTACGAACTCCTGCTGACGGATGCGCGGTCACGAGCGGCCGCAGGCGTCGTGCTGGATGTCGTGCAGATTGACTCTGCCAGTGATGGAATGCAGCAGATCACCGACTATCTGATGCAGCTCAATCAGCCGGTGGATGCCATTCATCTGATCGCGCACGGCACCGATCGGGCGTTTAAGCTGGGCAATACCTGGATCGATTCGAACGGCCTGCAACTGAAACAATCCAAGTTTCAGCAGTGGAGTCGAGTTCTTCGCGGCGATGCCGACATCATGTTCTATGGCTGCGATCTGGCCGGTTCGGATTCCGGCATCAGCATGCTGCAGGAGATCGCCGAGTGGACCGGTGCGGATGTCGCGGGAAGTACCAATCTGACTGGTCAGGCAGCTCTTGGGGGCGACTGGCTGCTGGAATATCACGTCGGTGAAATCAACACGGGAATCGCCGTCAGTGGGGCATTGCAGCAGGAATGGCAGGGGTTGCTGGCCACGTTTACGGTCACCAACACCAACGACAGTGGCGCTGGGTCGCTGCGCCAGGTAATTTTGGACGCCAATGCACTGGCGGGGCATGATACGATTCGATTCGCGATTGCGGGGGACGGTTTGCGATCGATTAATCTGCTCGACGCTCTGCCTGAGATCACTGATACCATCACCATTGATGGCTATTCACAACCGATCATGATCGACGGCGGCTTGGCGAGTTCAGGTTCCGGATTGGTGCTGGGAGCCGGCAGCGATGGAAGTTGGATCACTGGCCTCGCCATCTCCGGATTCTCCGAAGCCGGAATCCGTGTCCAGAGCAACGATACGGTCCTGGTCGGAAATTATCTCTGGGGCAATGGCACTCAATCCCTGAAGATCGACTCCAACGCTTCGAATCTCGTTCTCCTCGACAATCTGATTGGGACTCGAGCGGAAGCCTATTTGGCAACGGTTAGCTCAGAAAACTTCGCCAATGACAGCCATCTCAGCTCGACGACCGGCATTGACTTCGATCATCCATCGCTCGATCAGCTCCAATCGACCGATCTTGTTTTGATCGACCTGCAATTGGATGACGCTGCTGCCCTCATCAGTGCTGCCAGGGAGAACGCATTAGTTTTCGTGTATAATGGCGCGAAGCAGATGGCGGCTGAAATCCTGGGGCAACTTGGGAATTGGGCATCGAATAGCGGCTCCGAAATTCAGTCTTTATCAATCCTCTCCCACGGGGTCGAAGGTGCGTTTCAGTTGGGAAGTGACTGGATCGATGCCTCCAATCTCAGTGCCACCCACGACGCCTGGAGTTTCATGGCCGGGAGCTTTAGCGACGAGGCCAGAATCTACATACTCAGTTGCGATGTTGCAGGAAACCTGGCTGGACAGGAATTGGTCGACGCTCTTGCCGAATTGACATCGACTTCGGTTTACACTTCGGACGACGTTACGGGCGTGGGTGGCGACTGGGTTTTCGAGTATGCTTCCACCGGCGTTTTGTCGGAATCATCGCAGGGCCTGTCGTCTATCTTTGAGATGGAGGAACTGGTTTCAGCCGACGTCAGCCTGGCCTGGTACAACGCAAGTTGGCGGTATCGGCAAGCGGTAACGGTATCAGCCTCGCTTTTGGATGGTTCGATCAACGAAACCAATTTCACGATTCTCGTCGACGTTACCCAGGCCAGTCTTAAATCAACGTCCAACGGAGGGAACGTCGCTCAGACCGACGGCGGCGACATCGTATTTACTTCAAGCGACGGCACGACCAAGCTGAGTCACCAGATCGAAAGTTACGACGCCGTTACCGGTCGAATCAAGGCCTGGGTTAAGGTGCCTACCTTGTCGGCCCTCTCGAACACATCGCTCTATGTCTACTATGGAAACGCTGCCGCTGCAGATCAATGGAATAACTCCGGCACATGGAACTCGACCTATGACGGCGTGTGGCACCTGTCGAACGGCGACTTGACCGACAGC
>JBIIIF010000387.1:0-4934 GCA_044235005.1 Planctomycetaceae bacterium
GATGATGAGGCGATCAATGTGCGCTTAATCCAGAAGTGCCTGCAGATCGCCGGTTATCGCAAAGTCGAAACTCACACCGAGCCGGAGACTGCGCTGGAACGTATTAGTAACCAGCAGCCGGATCTTGTGATTTGTGATGTCGTGATGAGCGTTTCCGGCCTGCAGATTCTGCAGCAGGTCGCCTCCAGCCCGAGTCTTCGCAATATTCCGATGATCATGATCACGGCCTCGGAAGACGAACGAGTGCGGACGGATGCACTTGAACTGGGGGCTGCCGAACTTCTGACAAAACCACTGCGAGCCACATCACTGTTGCCTCGCGTTCGCAACGCACTTCAACTGCGGTCTCAGTTCGAGCATATGCTGAATCATCGCCGTGAACTGGAATCTCAGATCCAGGCTCGCACCGCCGAATTGATGTTATCAAGACTTGAACTGATTCACTGTCTGGCAAAGCTGGCGGAGTTTCGAGATAACGAAACGGGCTATCACGTTGTGCGAGTCGGTCGCTACGCGGGCATTCTGGCGCGGCAGATGGGACTTGATCGCGCCACTTGTGAATTGGTCGAACATGCGGCTCCTCTGCATGATATTGGCAAGATTGGTATCAGCGACGATATTCTGCGGAAGCCCGGAAAACTGACTCCGGAAGAATTCGAGACCATGCAACGCCATGTCGGCCTGGGCAAAAAAGTCTTCCAGCCGCTCAGTCACAGCGAATCACAGCAACTGCGAGAACATACCCGTCTTGGCGAAATGATGATTGGTGTTGGTTCTTCGCCTTTACTCCGCATGGCTTCTGAAATTGCTCTCACTCATCACGAACGCTGGGATGGAAATGGTTATCCAATTGGCCTGAAAGGCACCGACATTCCGCTCAGCGGCCGTATCGTGGCGGTGGCCGACGTCTTTGATGCTCTCAGCAGTAAACGAGTTTACAAGCCCGCTTTCCCGATTGATAAGTGTTTCGAAATCCTTCAGGAAGAAAGTGGTACGCATTTCGACCCGGACGTTGTCAATGCTTTCATGAAGGTCCGCGACGAAATCGTGCGAATCCGCATAGATCTGGCTGACGTTGATTAATGCTGTCTATTGATCTTGTTCACAACCCGAAACGTAAGTGAGGGATCGAGCTGGAGCGTTCTACCAGTGTCTCCGTAAATCCCTCGCTGACGGGTCGGGTTATGATAATTCCCCGCATTTCCACTCCGTTGAGCTCCCGGAGTCTGGAACAGCGCAACTTCAAAACTGACGCATCGCGTTAAGATGAATTCCGCCCCACCGCGTTGAAACAAATTGCAATCTTTCCTGCCGCTTGCCATACTGCCTGGCCGCAAGCACGTCGCTGCTTCCCGCCACACTCCTCCTCGCCATAACCCGAATTCGGAGACTGATGTTGACGACATCTGCTCTCAGAACAATCTGCCTGCTGACTCTGATCGTATTCTCCTCCGAGAATGCCCTGCGAGCTGACGATCCGACGACCTCGTGGAGTTCACTCCAGATTTCTCCTGATCTGCTGGAGATCGCGTCCCCGGAGACTTCCGATCAGCTTCTCGTCACGGCAATCGATTCCGCTGGTCGACGCATTGATGTCACTCGGTCTGCCACCTTTTCGCTGTCCAGCCCTGGCGTCGCGGCCATCGGCGAAACAGGCCGCATTGATCCACTGTCCGATGGGGAAGCCACGCTGACGGCTCGATTCAATGATTTGTCTACAACAGCCCTGATTCGAGTTCACGGCATCGCCAACCCGACGCCAGTTTCGTTTCGTCACGATGTGATTCCTTTGTTGTCTAAATCCGGATGTAACTCCGGCGGCTGTCACGGCAAAGCCGAAGGACAGAATGGTTTTCGCCTCAGCGTTTTCGGATTTGACCCGGCCCGTGACTTTGATGCGCTCGTTCGCGACAGTCATGCTCGCCGAGTCTTCCCCGCTGCTCCCGAAAAGAGTCTGCTGATTCAGAAGGCCGTTGCCAGTGTTCCTCACGGCGGTGGCCGCCGAATCGAACCTGGCTCACGCTGGCACAAGATCCTTGTCCGTTGGATCTCTGAAGGGATGTCTCTCGACGATGAGTCTCAGGACCCGATTGTCGCCATCAAAGCCGAACCCGCGGATATTGTGTTGGCGGGCAAAGGAACTCAGCAACTGCGCGTCGTGGCGATCACTCAATCAGGGATAGTGAGAGGCATTACGTCTGAGGCGGACTTTCAATCCAATAATGACGTAGTCGCCGCGGTCAGCCGCGAAGGTTTGATTCAGGCCACCAACGTCCCTGGTGAAGCCGCAGTGCTGGTGAGATACATGGGACATGTGGCGGTCACCCGAATCACTCTGCCAGGGCCAAACATCAGTTTTACACGTCCGGAAGAATTGAGTTTCGTTGATGGTCTCGTCTGGGACAAGTTGCAAAAACTACAGATCCAGCCCAGCCCGGTGGCGAATGATTCCATGTTCCTGCGTCGAGTCTTCCTGGACACAATTGGAACACTCCCAACTTCAGCCGAAGTGCGATCGTTTCTCGCCGATACTGATCCCGACAAGCGACGCAAGCTGACAGACGCCTTGCTGGAACGCCCCGAATACGCCGACTACTGGGCTCAACGCTGGGCTGATCTGCTGCAGGCTGATAAAGACATTATCACGCCGCAGGGCACCGTCGCGATGACGCGATGGATCCATCAACAGATTACGGCGAATACTCCGTGGGATCGTCTGGTCTACGATGTTCTGACTGCGCAGGGATCAACCGTCGGAAACTCGCCGGCAGGTTTCTTTCAGGTTCAGGCCGACCCGGAAAAATCGGCTCGCGCTGTAAGCCAGTTGTTTCTTGGTGTTCGTATCGAGTGTGCTCAGTGTCATCATCATCCATTCGAACGCTGGGACCAGAAAGACTACTTCGCTCTGGCCGGTTTCTTTACCGGAGTCGATCGAAAATCATTGCCGGGTGGTGCTCTTAAGATCATCGACAAACCAGGAGAAGATCTGAAACATCCACGAACCAGTGAGCCAGTTCCAGCGGCTGGACTTGGGGCAGCTCCGGCGTTGTTTCCTGATCCCAAAGATCGTCGCCGAGTTCTCGCGCAGTGGCTGACGGCGAAGGAGAATTCTCTGTTCGTGCGGAGTATCGTGAATCGATTGGTGGGACACTATTGGGGCCGTGGTCTGGTCGAACCGGTTGACGATCTGCGAGCGACAAACCCAGCTTCGAACGAACCGCTGATGCTGGCTCTGGCCGATCATCTGATTGAAGTGAAATTTGATCTGAAGGCGTTCACTCGGACTCTGTTGAATTCACGCGTTTACCAGCTTGATTCCGCCGTCACGGATTCGAACCGTCTGGATGATCAGAACTATTCTCGAGCTGCCATCAAGCCAATGCCGGCCGAAGTTCTGCTGGATGCGATGTCTCAGGCGACCGGCATCCCGGAACGATTCAACGGCTGGCCGGAAGGTTATCGAGCGATTCAGGTTTGGGATAACAAATTGCCATCCCTCTTTCTGGAGACGTTCGGCCGACCCGTTCGTCAATCGGTGTGTGCCTGTGAACGCGGCGTTGAGCCCAGCATGGCTCAGGCGTTGCACCTGATGAATTCGGACACCACAACGGTGAAGATCGAAGACCGACGCGGACGCGCGGCGTCTTTGGCAGCGTCTGATCTTCCACCGAGTGCCATCATCGAAGAACTGTATCTGGCTACGGTCTCAAGGTTCCCGACGGCTCAGGAACAGGAACTCATGCAGCGATCACTGACAGAAACAGGCGATCGTCGCAAAGCCGTTGAAGACATTTTGTGGACGCTGATGAATACTCGCGAGTTTGTGTTTAATCGTTGATGCCGGAGGCACTACGAAAGTGCCGGCCAAACCCAATGCACTTACAATAAACTTAACGACCCGAATCAACTGCTTGTTTACCGCCCAGCCGCAGGCGCCGGCTTACACAATAGCCGGCGCCTGCGGCTGGGCGGTAAACAATTGAACAACGGCACGCTGACACTTTATCCCCAACCTACTCTGACATGCTGGTTTCTTCGTAAAGGTTCTCTCATGAGATCATGGACGCGAGTCTTGTTGGCACCACTGATGGTGCTCCTCTGCGCAAAGTCATCTTTGTTGCCAGCTCAACAGCCAACGGCCGGGGAGATCTCTCCGCTGAAGTACGAAGTCCTCTCAGAGCTCAACCAGAATGCCGGCATGCGGGACGGCGTCGAACTGAAGGTCGACATTTTTCGACCGAAGAGTGACGAACGATTCCCGGCGATCGTTTATCTCACGCCCTACAACAAGACAGGCAATACGGCTCGAGCTCAGTTGTTTGCGTCTCGAGGTTATGTCGTCATCAACGCGGATACTCGGGGACGATTTGAATCCGGCGGCGAATGGGATCCGTTTTCTCCACTGCACAAGCAGGACGGCTATGACCTCGTCGAATGGGCTGCAAAGCAATCATGGTCCACCGGCAAGGTCGGAATGTTTGGCCTGTCTTATATGGGCTGGACTCAGTGGTGGACCGCCACTCAGGCGCCGCCTTCGCTGAAGTGCATCGTTCCGGAAGTTGCCCCGCCCGACAATTTCTACAACTGCCCTTACCAGAACGGCATCTTTGTCTGCTGGATGATGGACTGGGCTGGCATGGTCAGCGGTCGAAATCCTCACAGTTCCGGCCCCGGACCTTATGGCGGATTTGCCGTCAATCGTGAAGCAGCCTATCGCAATCTGCCCTACATCGACTTCGAAAAAACACGCCATCATCTTCCGACAGAATGGTGGAGCAAATGGATTCTGCAAAACACGGCCGAAGGGGAATACTGGAAGGCCATCGCGTATCAGAAGCCTGAAGAATACAGCCGAGTCACAGTGCCCTCACTGGGTGCAACCGGCTGGTTCGATGCCAACTTTCCGGGAACCCCCGGTAACTACCTGGCCATGA
>JBIIIF010000153.1:0-16950 GCA_044235005.1 Planctomycetaceae bacterium
CAGCGTGCGGCTGAACGAAAACAACAGAACCAGCAAGACAGCGATAATCAACAGCAAGATTGTCGAAACTTTTGCAGAACGAACGAACGCAGTCATGACATGGGCCCTTCAGCAGAAAAATAGACCTTTACTATCCATCTCAGGCGATCTACGCAAACTCCGCGCCGCAGTTTCAGTCCGTTGTTTTCTTGTGTATAAGTCCTGCTGCAGCCGCTTGAATGTGCGATCTGGCGCGCTTTACTGTGCGGGTTCTGCTTTCTTCCACACTTTGGCCAGCACAAATCAATGTTCGCGTCTGTACACAGTTTTGATGCCCAAACCGGAACGGGCCCTGTCAGTTCACGGTTTGCCAGGGTCTCACATTAAGGATCCTGAGGATGGAAGATCTGACGTTTGCAATCATCCTGATGGCCGTGTTATCAATCGCCGTCTTTTTTTCGTTTCGAGCTGTTCTGTTGGGGGCTCCGGAACGTTTACTGGATGGTATCGCAGCGGCTCTGGTGATACTGGTTGGAGTTTATGTGCGATTGGTCTGGGGGCAGTTGTGGATCGTTCGCTGGATACCACTGTCGTCGGTCATCATTCTTTCGAATTGGTTTCCTCTGATCCTCGCGGCCCTGGGGGCAGTGCTGTGGGTTCGAACCAATACTCAATCGATCCTTCGCCGACTGCCAGTCCAGACGCTGCTGATTTCCGGAGCAATCTGGTCGGTCGTTTACGTCATTCCCGGGACTCCACCTGTCTGCGGAAATGTGTGGATCGAGCCCTCAATCTTTGTGCCGTATCGTATCTGCAGGCAAACAACCCCTCATACCTGTTCGGCCGCTTCGGCTGCAACGATCCTCAATTCGCTTGGAATCGACGCCTCTGAGGCGGAGATGGCGGCACTGTGTTTAACGAAGCAGGGGACAACGTGGCTGGGGCTCTACCATGGTCTTGCCGTGAAACTCCGTGGCACAGGATTTCGCGCGGAGTTCTTCGAATGCAGGACCAGCGAACTGCCCGAAATTGTTTCGGAGTTCCCGGCCTTGCTATGTTGCGAGCTCAGTGATGCTGTGGACGCAGAACATCCGCACTATTTTGAAATCGATGGCTGGAAACCCGGTGTCAAACATTCGACTGTTCTATTCGAAACCGCGCAAGGCCGACATCTGATTGGAGATCCATCACAAATCGAGCCAGAGATCTGGACTGACGCCGATATGGACAATCTCTGGACCGGCAAAGGGCTCCGAATCGTGCGCGAAAAACACGATAACTGATGTTCAATCATCGCAAAAGCGAGTTGCAGTGCGTTGCTGCGATAACGAAGCTCCTGACGCACTGCACCATGCAGGCCTGTTTACTCGTTGCCGTCGACAAGGTCCCAGAACTCGGCTTCATTCGGATCAGGCTTTCGAGCAGGGCGTCCCGCTGTTTTTTGCGTAGACCGGGATGGCTCCGGCGCACTCTTTCGTCCCGGGTTCTTGTTGGTCGTACTCTCTTCCGCTTTCTTTGAGGCTGCGGCTGGCTTTGCCCCGGAGATAACTGCTCTCGCATCAAACTCCGGCGGCTGCGATGAATTCAAAATCCCGCGCTGGGATGGATTTGATTTCTCGTGAGTCTGCGAAGATGTGGCCGATGGTCGAGGCATGTTCTTTCTGCCTGCAACTTCCTGCAGACTATCCACTGGAAGATTATCACCCGCGATCGAATGCAGGTCGAGTGCATCGTCGTTGTCCGGCCCAGGTTGTTGCTCGAGTTGTGCGTTGAGGTTCACGCGCCGAAACATGAACTCGCGCCTGATGGTCGTAACTGATGGTCACTTCAATCTGAGTGCCCTCCGGAAGATTGCGAGGCAGATCTTTAATCTCGCAGTCACCAAGGACGGATGGTGGGCGATCCGAACCAGCACCGCTCTCCACGATCCTCACATGAACACGATTTTGGTCCGCCACAACCGTTCCGAAGATATGAGTCTTTGCGACGGGCAGGGGAGTATTCGCCTCAATCAGATAGTGGGGAACTCGCTGTCCATTCTCGGCTCGAATCAGAATCCCCAGCGCTCTGGCATTAACGCTGTGCTGCTTGACCTTGGCCAGTCGAGACGACGCCGTGCTGTTGAACACAGTTCGTGCATACTGATCGTTAGACAGGAGCATCCCCGCATAATACGCCGCACCATGGGCGATCGACTGGTCCGGCGAAAGCGACGAATTCAGAGTTCGGCCGCTCAGCTTCTTCAGGCTTTCCTTGATCATCGGCATCCGTGATGCACCACCGGTTGTGAGCACGACGTCAATGTGCGCCCAGCCAAATTTGTTGTCCTTTAGAATTCGTCGAGTAATCTCTTCGGATCGCTGGATGAGTTTTCGGCTGAGTGTCTCAAACTCGGTTTGTTCAATCTGATAAGTTTTGCGATGTCCTTCATGCTGCACTG
Source organism: Planctomycetaceae bacterium (assembly GCA_044235005.1). Lineage (GTDB taxonomy): Bacteria > Planctomycetota > Planctomycetia > Planctomycetales > Planctomycetaceae > SXXK01. Next base: position 2,420 of record JBIIIF010000153.1, read on the forward strand.
TCACTGCAGCTCTCGGTCGAACCGAAAGACTGCGTTTTGCTTGTTCTGCTTCCAACGTCAGAAACTGCAGGCTGCTGCGATTCGATCGTGGATCCTCACGAAAATCAGCAATGAACTTCTCTGCGGCGGCGGCGACAAGTACCTTTGTGAAATCAAGACCTCCCAGTTCAAGGTCGCCGTCGGACGCTACAACACGGACCTCATTCGTCTTGTATTTCACGATAGCCAGGTCGAGTGTTCCACCGCCGAGGTCGTAGACAAGAAGTTGCTGGTCAATGGCGAGTTCCGTGAAGGCCAGGCCTTCATTTCCCAGGACGTGACAGAGAGCTGCCGCGACGGGTTCGTTGATCATCTCGATGCGTTCCAATCCGGCTGCATGTCCCGCCAGCATTGTTGCATGTCGCTGTGCGTCGCTGAACTGCGCCGGCACAGTAATGACAGCGTTGCGGATTTCACCAATCTGATCCTGTGCCGCAGAAATCAATTTCCGCAGGATGAGTCCTGAGATATGCACGGGCGAGTATCGCATGTCGCCAATTTTCCAGAACTTCTGAGCATTCCCCATGTCGCGTTTTGCGTGCTGCACGACGCGGTCCGGACTGGCTATGGCGTTTCGAATAGCTTCAGTGCCAACAACAGGCTGGTCACCATCAAAGAAGACCGCCGATGGCGTTGATAACTCACCTTCCTGGTTTGGAATCGTGACTGGCTGGCCATGCTCATTCAGCCACGCAATGCACGAATATGTGGTGCCAAGGTCAATGCCGACTGCATGTGTCTGTTTCATAATCTGTCTCAGAAATCGTCCTGCAAGGCTCGACCAAAGCTGCTGGTCGATGCCATCATCCTACTTTCACGAGATCCGGTTCACTAACAGAAAGTCTCGCGGTTCGGTTTTGTACTCTACAGTTTGACTGACATTGGGTCCTGCCGAGACTGTTTTCCGGGCAGAATGGAGCAATTGAAAATGGAAACGACTGTTGCCGCGTTTTTCCTGCTAAAAACCCGGAATCCCGGCATCATTTTCCGAAATGGTCTACTCACTGTATGCATGCTGCTTGCCGGAATGTACGCCGCAAACGCCTTCGATCAGAAGTCGACTCTGAAGACCGGGAAGTCTTTGAAAACCGCAATGTTGACCAAAGTGAGCTGGTCCAGCGTTAATACTCCGCTGCAGAGTCAACTGTCTGATCTGATGAAACAGTCAGAGGTTGCCGTCGTTCGTGACCGTCGGCTTGATCCCCGCCATCAGATCAGCCTTAACACGGTGTCAGTATCTCGTTGGGAAGTCTTAAAGAATATCTCCGCTGAAGTGCCTGACTGCGGATGTTGCCTGACTGAACACCTTGCCTGTATCGGTCCTGCGTCGGCAGTTCACCGTATTCCCGTCATGATCCAACTGCGGGAGAATGAGATTACTCAATTGCGCCGCAGGATGAGACCGGAGGATCACCGAAAACTGGTCACACTTATTGACTCAGGCTGGCCGGAACTAACGGAGCCGAAATCGATTCTCGAAAGCTATGCGATGGCAACTGGCATTCGTATCACGAATCCGGATTTGATACCTCACGATGTCTGGGCTCGCAGCGACCTGCCTCGCATGGCATTTGCCGAAGCAGCGACGATCGTGTTGAACCAGTTCGATCTCGAGTTTCGTTTGTCCGATGATGGCCGCTCGGTCACCCTCCAGAAGATCGACCCTGAGGTGACTTTTGATCACCGCTACTCCCCGGGAAAAAAGTTCCAGGCGGCCGCAACAGAACTTTGGAAAGATCAGTTTCCTGAGATCACTGTGAAGTGGAGCGGATCCGTGGCCACCGTGAACGCAACGCTGCAGCAACATGGCCAGCTCAACGCGGCTCTGTCAGAACTACTGAATTCAGACGGAGCAGTTACGACGAAGCCCACAACTCCGAATTCATTGAGAACAACAACGTTCACTTTTCGCGCAGAACGAGCAACAATTGGTGATCTGATTGGCTACTTCCGAGCAAACAAGGTCGTCATTGAAGTGACAGACGAAGATCAGGCAGCAACCAAAGCCGTTATGAAGGAAATCGTTCAGCTAAGCGACATCAAAGAGAAGAAAACCGGGGTAGACCTATTTCCTCTGATCTTTGGACACCATTTTCGTAAGGTCGACGTTCTCGACGATCGCGTGGTTCTCTCGCTGGAGTAGCGGATTACCCGAGAACGGATCTGCTTTTGGAGGTCGCTACCCGAAAAGGCCCAACAAAAAAACGCTGGTCACCTTTTCAGGATAACCAGCGTTTTTTGCAAGGGGAGAGTGGGAGTCGAACCCACGCGTGACGGATTTGCAATCTCTCAAAGCAATCCAAGCAGAGTCTGAACAGGGGCAAAACACGGCCATTTGTTACTGTTTCCGTCGTGTTTCGTAGCCGTCCGGCGTGTTATGTGAGACAGATTAGGTGACACTTGAGGTGACACTTCGAGCATTGAGGCGCGGCCAAATGCTAAGCGAGTGTGTATCTCAGCAGCACAGGGCAATTCAAAACACGGGCCGTGATGTCGGCCAAAACGAAAAGATGTGTCGTGATGGTTTGGGCTCTCTTGTTCATGGTGGCAGATCTTCGGGCGGATGCTCATGAGGCGTTTGCGAACCAAGTTGTGGCAGCGAACGCTGAACGGGTTGAAGAACTCGAGGCGATTTTGAAGGGCGTTAAATCGGTCACAGAACGCCGGGAGATGCGGAAGACGATCAGGGAAGCGAAATCGGGGAAGGAGATCCTGACGACGAAGACTGGCAAGTACAAGAGCCTCGTGTCGAGCAAGAGCAGACGCGCGAACGGTCCCGACCTTGTCGCGTTCTCGGTTCGATGGAAGGACGCCAAAGCCGGGGATCTTCTTTCCCACAAATTTGTATATGGGAATTCTGTCGGGGCCGGTGAAATCAGCAGCGGGGAAAAGTTTATTCGGATCTTTGAGGCGGCAGACGGCTTTGTCCTCGCGCATTCGATCAATTGGGACTTCGGGATTGAACGTAATGAACTGGTGCCGACCGTGGACGAGTCGTTGACGATCAAGATTGTTGACGGGAATGAACTCAATCCCAGAGAGGGAGAACTACAACTCGGAGGGGAGTGGTATGTTGCGGAAGTGTCGCCGGAGATGGTGACAATCGTCCTGATTGATCCGTTCGAGGTGAAACGGGTGGCAGCCGCGAAGATTCAGGCCGCGAGCATAGAAAACGCTGGGAAACGGTGAACCAACAAGAGCGAGATGGCTCAAGCGGCGACGCCAATTCTGGTCTGATAACTTTCATGGTATTGAACGCATTATGTCCAACCAACGGTAGACTTGAACGATTACCCTGGCGGGTGTAGCCTCCCGCCCCCGTGTTTATGAAGGTTCGATCGTTGAGGGGCAGACACTTGGCCGCGAAAAAGAAACCACCGGAGGAGAACTGGCCTACAGTTTTCAAAGCAATAGCCCTGAAGACGATCGCAACCGGGAAGTTTTGGCAGTTGGGGTGGTTTGTTGTGATGGGTTTGCTGATTTGGAGAATCGAATCGGCCGATTTAGTGGAAATCGCGAGACTTTTCGTAGAAAGCCCTGTCTATTCGATCTTGGGATGGGTTCTGTTTGCCGCTACTTCACTTGTGTCGGTGTTAGTTTTTCGTGTACTCAGAAACGTATACTCAGGTGAACTGGAACGAGTTGTCGCGGAGCGGAATGAACTGCAGAGCCAACTGACGAACGGCAACGTGGCGAGCAGCAAACCAACGGCGAATTTACCAGCGGGGAAGAAATCATGAATTCCGTTGTATTGTTTATGATTGTTTTTTCCTTCTCATTGGCAGTGCTGTCGTTTCACTATCACAACGTAGTGAAGCCAACGTTTCAGGACATGGTTCGATTCAAGCTATTCGCAAAACGGGATGAGCTGCGAAAACTCGCCATAACCGGCACTGTCGATCCCGCGTCTTTCTCGTTTCGTCATCTGGAGGACATGATTAACGGGATGGCGAATTCAACGAAGTGGTACAGCGTGTCGATTTGGATCGAGTCGATGGTCTGGAAAGCATCACACCCGGAATCGCAGGCCGAGATAACGGAACTGATGTCTAGGTTTGAAGAGCAGGCGAGCGAAGAAGAAAAGAAGATTGAACGCAGTATCCTGACCTTGATCTTCTGCGCGATGGCTGCGAACTCTCCCGGGTGGATGATTTTTGGCGGGGTGCTGTGCGCGATTAAGTCTATCAATAAGCGGTTCGTTGGCTGGAACAGAGCCCTTTGGTACCGGATTGGAAGCGGCTACCAACCCCTTCACGCTTAGCATGAGTTTACGATTCGCTGAATCCAACCCATTAACTCGTTTACTTGCTGCCAATTGACCGCGAATCGCCGCAGTTGGCAGACTGCGCATTCCTTGTAATGCCCAGATGAGTTAGGGGCCGATCGTCAATAGGCGGTAATCATGGGGGCCCGCCGGTAACCGAACTGTTTTTGCGGCAATTCTTCCTCGCCGTGTGACTGGGGCGATATTCTGCCGGGGCTGCGATACACTTTTCGCCCTCGGGGTAGCCAGGCTCGACGCCGCCGCCCAACGTTGCAGACCCAAAGAAAATCCAGATCGACCGCCGCCCATGTTTGAACAAGCCTTCAAAAATATTGACGACATCCTTTGGAAGGAAGCCGGCTGCACATCGGAACTCGACTACACCGAACAGGCTTCCTGGCTTCTCTTTTTGAAATACCTCGACGGGCTGGAACAGGACAAAGCCACGGAAGCGGAACTGGAAGGCCGGAAGTACACATGGATCCTCGACGAGCCCTATCGCTGGGATCAATGGGCGGCTCCCAAAGGTCCGGACGGGAAAATTGACCACAACAAATCCGCCACCGGTGACGATCTTCGCGACTTCGTCGACAATAAGCTGTTCCCGTACCTGAAAGCGTTCAAGCAGAAGGCCAGCGGACCGAACACGATCGAATACAAGATCGGCGAGATCTTCAGCGAGATCAGAAACAAGATCACCAGCGGTTACAACCTTCGCGAGATCCTCGACCACGTCGACGAGCTGCGGTTCCGGTCGCAAACGGAAAAGCACGAACTGTCGTACCTGTACGAAGCCAAGATCAAAAACATGGGCAACGCCGGGCGGAACGGCGGGGAATACTACAGCCCGCGGCCGTTGGTCCGTGCCATCGTGCGCGTCGTCAAACCGAAGATCGGCGAGAAGATTTCCGATGATGCGTGCGGTTCCACGGGGTTTCTTTGTGAAGCCTTCGAATACCTAAAAGAGCAAAACCCGAAACGCACCACCGCGCAGGACAAGATTCTGCAGACCAGCACGTTTTACGGCCGGGAAAAGAAGTCGCTGGCCTATGTCATCGGGATCATGAACATGATCCTGCACGGGATCGAAGCCCCCAACATTCAGCATACGAACACGCTCGCCGAAAGTCTGGCCGACATTCAGGCGAAAGACCAGGTCGACGTGGTCATGGCCAACCCGCCGTTTGGCGGGAAAGAACGGAAAGAGGTTCAACAGAACTTCCCGATCCGGACCGGGGAAACCGCGTTTCTGTTTCTTCAGCGATTCATCAAGGTTCTGAAGCCGGGCGGCCGAGCGGGCGTGATCATCAAGAACACGTTTCTATCGAACACCGACAACGCCTCGGTGAGTCTCCGCAAGCAACTACTGGAAAACTGTAACCTGCACACGATTCTGGACTGTCCCGGGGGCACGTTCCAAGGGGCCGGAGTCAAAACGGTTGTGCTGTTCTTTGAGAAAGGCGCACCCACGCGAAAGATCTGGTACTACAAACTCGACCCCGGACGCAACCTCGGCAAAACCAATCCTCTGAATGACGATGACCTGGCAGAGTTCGTCGAGCTGCAAGCCACCTTCGCCGACTCGCCCAAGAGTTGGAGCATTGACGCAGCCACGATTGACCAGCCAACGTTTGATCTGTCAGTGAAGAACCCGGACTGCGGTGAGGAAGTCCTTCATCGCAGTCCACAGGACATCATGGACGAGATCGCTGCGCTGGATCTGGAAAGTGCCGAAGTGTTGCGCACCATTCGGGGCCTACTATGAAAGATGGTTGGCAGACTAAGAAGCTGGGCGATGTTTGTCACGTCTATCAGCCGGAAACCATAAGCCAGAAACAGATGATCGCTGGCAGATTTCGGGTTTATGGGGCAAACGGACAAATTGGCTGGCATAACCAATTTAACCATGAAGAGTCCGAGTTGATTCTTGGGTGTCGAGGCTCGTGCGGAACGGTGCATGTCACTGAACCTCGTTCTTGGATCAACGGCAACGCGATGGTTGTTCATCCCACAAATGGTGTGATGGAGATTTCGTTCCTCGCCTATGCGCTGAAAGGTGGAATCAAGTTAGCCGACGCAATCACCGGGACTGCACAGCCGCAAATCACGCGGACCTCGTTGATGCCTTTGGCGATCTCCTTTCCTACATCACTCGCCGAGCAGCAGCGGATCGTGGGGATTCTGGACGAAGCGTTTGAGGGCATCGCCACCGCCAAAGCCAACGCCGAAAAGAACCTGCAGAACGCCCGCGACCTCTTCGGAAGTCAGCTCCAATCCGTCTTCGCGTATCGCGGCGAGGGTTGGGGGGAAAGACCGCTTGAAGACGTTGCGTCTATTCTCAATGGCTATTCGTTCAAGAGCGGCGATTTTTCGGCCAAGCGAGGCGCCAAGTGCATCAAGATCACCAACGTCGGCGTTCGGGATTTCGTTTGTGAATCAGACGAGTATCTTCCAGAAAGTTTCGCAGCGCAGTACGCCAAAGTCTCGGTGAAGAAAGGCAGCATCGTCCTTGCCCTGACGCGAACGATTATCTCTGGTGGTTTGAAGGTGGCCGTTGTCCCGGATGAGTACGACGGAGCACTTCTGAATCAACGCGTCGCTGCAATCGTGACGAATCATGATGTTGTTAGCTCGGCTTTCCTGTTCGCATACCTTTCAACGCAGAAGGTTGTTGATTACGTGAAAGACAGAGTCAACACCTTGATGCAGCCGAATCTATCGATCGTGGATTTGCGTGCGATGCTTGTCCCTGTTCCGCCATTCAAAGTGCAAGCACAAATCATCAATCAGATAGAATCGGTACGCAAAGAAACCCAACATCTCGTCGCAATCTACGAACGCAAACTCGCCGCACTGGACGAGCTGAAAAAATCCCTGCTGCACCAGGCGTTTTCGGGGGAACTGTAGGAACGCAAAAACATGAACGCGATGACCATCAAACAGCCTTGGGTTCATGCCATTCTGCATGAAGGCAAGGATATTGAGAACCGATCTTGGCAACGCACGTTTCGAGGTTGGATGGCGATTCATGCTTCTGGCCAGCCAAAGCGGGATACTGTATTCCCCGGCAGGCTTCGCGTTCCCGATCTCGCCTCACTGGACTATTCGGCCATTTGCGGCATCGCCCGTGTTGTCGATATTGTCACAAAAAGCCGTTCGAAATGGTTCTGGCAACCCAATGACGGCTCAATCAATTTTGGTTGGGTGCTCGCGGATATAACCCCATTGAAGAAGCCGATTCCGTGCAAGGGCGCACTTGGCCTGTGGGAACTTCCCGCGGATGTCTTCAGGCAGATTCAACGCGAATTTCCACAACTGGAACTCGACACATGAACGAAGCCGAAACACGTGCCGAACATATCGATCCGGCCTTGGCGGCTGCTGGCTGGGGCGTTGTCGAAGGAAGCCGGATTCGTCGCGAATTCCCGATCACGTTGGGACGCCTCGAAGGCCACGGGCGACGCGGTAAGGCACTGACGGCTGATTATTTGCTTGAGTATCGCAACACAAAGTTGGCAGTGGTCGAAGCGAAGGCTTTGGACAAACCGTTAACGGAAGGTGTTGGACAAGCCAAAGACTACGCTGGCAAACTGGCGATTCGGTTCACGTATGCCACCAACGGCCAGGGCATCTACGGCGTCGATATGGAGGACGGAACCGAAGGCGAAGTGCCTTCCTTCCCGACGCCGGAAGAACTCTGGAACAGAACCTTTGCCGAACAGAACGCGTGGCGGGATCGGTTCGCCGCCGTTCCGTTTGAAGACCGCGGCGGCTACTTTCAGGGACGGTATTACCAGGACATCGCCATTGACCGGGTTCTGGAATCCATCGCCGCCGGCAAAGATCGAATCCTGCTGACACTCGCCACCGGAACAGGAAAGACCTTCATCGCCTTTCAACTGGCGTGGAAGTTGTTTCAAAGTCGCTGGAACCTGAAAGACTGGAAAGCCGGAACCGAGCCGACTCGCCGGCCGCGAATTCTGTTTCTGGCGGATCGCAACACCCTGGCCGATCAGGCGTTCAACGCGTTTTCTGCATTCCCCGACGATGCCGTGGTTCGCATTGCTCCGGATGAGATCAAAAAGAAAGGGCGAGTGCCGAAGAACGGAAGTCTGTTTTTTACGATCTTTCAGACCTTCATGTGTGGCCCGATCAAGGACGGCGAACCGTCGCCATGGTTCGGAGACTATCCGCCGGACTTTTTTGACTTCATCGTCATTGACGAATGCCACCGCGGCGGGGCGAATGATGAAAGCACTTGGCGCGGGATCCTCGAATATTTCTCGCCGGCGGTTCAGTTGGGCTTAACGGCCACGCCAAAACGCAAAGACAACGTGGACACGTACAAGTACTTCGGCGAGCCCGTGTTCACGTATTCGCTGAAGGAAGGCATCAATGACGGCTACCTGACGCCGTTTCGAGTAAAGCAGATTCAGACGACGCTGGATGAGTACATCTACACCCCGGACGATTCCGTGTTGGTTGGCGAAGTGGAAGCCGGCAGACGCTTTGAAGAAAAGGACTTCAACAGAATCATCGAGATCACCGAACGCGAACGGAAACGCGTTCAGATCTTCATGGAACAGATCAACCAGAAAGAAAAGACGCTGGTGTTCTGTGCGAATCAGGCTCACGCTCTCGCCGTGCGGGATCTCATCAATCAGATCAAGACCAGCAAAGATCCCAACTACTGCGTTCGAGTCACCGCAGACGACGGCGCCCGGGGCGAAGAATTCCTCCGCGAGTTTCAGGACAACGAAAAGACAATCCCCACGATCCTGACGACTTCTCAGAAGCTGTCGACGGGCGTGGACGCTCGCAACGTGCGGAATATCGTGCTGATGCGGCCGATCAATTCCATGATTGAATTCAAACAGATCATCGGCCGTGGCACTCGGCTTTACGACGGGAAAGACTATTTCACGATTTATGACTTCGTGAAGGCTCACCATCACTTCAGCGATCCGGAATGGGATGGCGAACCGGTGGAACCTGAAACCTGCGAAACTTGTGGCCAGTCCCCCTGCGTTTGCGAAAAGCCGGAACCGAAACCCTGCAATCGCTGCGGTCAACGCCCGTGCGAATGTCCGCCCGAACCCTGTGAAGTCTGTCTCCAGGTGAAGTGCGTTTGCGAACGAAGGCAAAAGGTCAAAGTCAAACTGGCTGACGGGAAGGAACGCAACATCCAGCACATGATGGTCACTTCCTTTTGGCATCCCGGCGGAACCCCGATGTCCGCTCAGCAGTTTCTGGAAATGCTTTACGGAAAGCTGCCGGAGTTCTTCAAAGACGAAGCCGAACTTCGAGCCCTATGGAGTCCTCCGGACACGCGGCGGAAGCTATTGGAAGGCCTCGCTGAAAAGGGATTCGGGGCCGATCAACTGGCCGAAATGCAGAAGATCATCGACGCCGAAAAGAGTGACCTGTTCGATGTGCTCGCCCACGTCGCGTGGGCACTCCCGACGGTCACACGTGAACACCGGGCAACGCTAGCCCGTCCTGAAATCGCCGTCCACTTCAATCAGAAGCAGCAAGCGTTCCTTGAATTCGTCCTGGCTCATTACATCAACGAAGGCGTGGAAGAACTCGACCAAAAGAAACTCACGCCGCTACTGCGGTTGAAGTATCACGACTCACTTCCCGACGCCATTGCAGATCTCGGCAAGCCCGAAGACATCGGCCGAGTGTTCGCGGGGTTTCAAAAGTACTTGTACCAAGGTGGGGCTTGAGTCGAAGCTTGATGATGGCGGACGTCCGGTCAGATTCTTCCGGGCGCGGGTAGATAGGTTGTCGAGAGTAGATAGGTTGTCGAGAAAGGCAAAGCAAATGGCGAACTCAGAGCATGTTGAGATTGTGCGGCAGGGGGCCGAGGCGATCACGGAGTTTCGAAAGGAGAACCCCAACGTAAAACTCGATCTGAACGATCTAAACCTACGCGGTGCCGACCTGCAAATGTGTGACCTGAGCTTTGCGGACCTGAGTTCTGCAGACATGAGTGAAGCCCATCTGACCGGTGCTGCCTTGAACGGTGCTTTACTCCGGCAAGTAAACCTGGACGGTGCCGACTTAACGGGTGCGGACCTGAGTGAAGCCTACCTGAACCCAGCCTACCTGAGGTTCGCAAACATGAGCGGTGCGAATCTGACGAAGGCTAACTTGGGTTGTGCCGACCTAACTGGTGCCGACCTGAGAAATGCCACCCTGATCAGCGCCAATCTAACGGACGCCGATTTAACGGAAGCAATTCTGATGGATGCCGACTTGGCTTGTGCGAACCTGAGCGGTGCAAACCTAATGGGTGCCAACGTGAGTGGTGCCATCCTGTTTTTAACAATCTTTGGAAGTATCGAACTGAGTCAGGCCATTGGTCTCGAATCGGTAATTCATCACGGACCATCGACGATCGGCGTTGACACTCTTTTCCGTTCAAACGGCAAGATTCCTGAGGTCTTCCTTCGCGGTTGCGGCGTCCCTGAGGACTTTATCACCTACTTGCCTTCACTTGTTGCAAATCCCTTCGACTTCTATTCTTGTTTCATCAGTTACAGCCATGAAGACAAGCAATTCGCTCGCCAGTTGCATGATCGGTTACAAGGCATGGGCATTCGTTGCTGGCTGGATGAAAAAGAACTGAATCCGGGCGATGATTTGTACCACGGGATCGATAGAGGAATTCGCATCTGGGACAAAGTATTGCTTTGTGCCTCAAAGCACTCTCTGAAGAGCTGGTGGGTAGACAATGAAATCACGATCGCTCTTGAAAGGGAGCGAGAGCTGTCGAAGTCAACAAAAGCGAAACCGCTGAAGATCATCCCGCTCAACCTTGATGGCTACATGTTCAAGGACTATTGGAAGAGCGGACACAGGGCAATGCTCCGCAAGCGTGTTGCTGCTGACTTCAGAAACTGGAAGACTGATGCGGACGAGTTCGATCGGCAGTTTGAGCGGGTCGTGAAGGCACTGAAGACGGATGGCGGGAACTTGCCTGAGCCAAAGCCAAAGTTGCCACAGGGCCGAAGTAATCGGTTGCGATCTAAACCATGATGCAGGAATTGACGGACAAGGGAACCCCAACGTTTGTTGCGGAACTCGCCGTTGAACTTCAAATGAACCGGCTAGGTGTTCGCCGGGTTCCAACGGGATTTGTGCCAGCAACAGGGCGTGGCGTTCCTCTCATTTTTGTACACAACCGAAGAATTCCGAACAGCCTATGAGGCTGCGACGGAAGTTAGTCTGCGAGTCGGCACTGCTTCAAAGATCGCCGGAATGTTCAATGTTGTCGAAGAACTGATGAAGCTGGACAACGTTAAGCGAATCACACCGCAATGGCTCACAAAGTTTCAGCGACGGTTGCTTGAGTGCGGGCGAGCTCCAGCGACTGTTGAAAGTCATTTCCGGCATCTGAAAGCGGCGATGAACTGGGCGAAAGAGCAGGGGGTCATTCCGTCCGTCCCACAATTCCCTCGGTTGAAGCAGGCACGATCGGCAAAAGTGATGAAGGGGCGGCCGATTACTGGTGAAGAATTTGAACGAATGCTTGCCGCGGTTGATGTGGAATTCCCACTGCAAGCCGACTGGGGGCCAGCCAGGAGAAAGAGGGTTCAGGAGCAGCGGGATTCAATCAAGTTTCTGCTGCGTGGGCTGTGGCTGCCGGGGCTTCGCCTCGAAGAGTCTTTAACGCCGACTTGGGATCGTTGGGCCGATGGAATTCGCGTTGATTTTGCGAAGGATCATGTCTTACTTCTGATTCCGGCCGAATCGGAGAAAGGTGGACGGGACCGAGTCTATCCGACAACGGCAGACTTCGCGGAGTTCCTTCGAGCGGGTCCAGAGGATCAGCGTCAGGGTTTCGTATTCAATCCAGTTTTTCACCGCGGCTTGAGTCGTCGCTTGAACACTGTTTCCGATCGACTTGTACGTATCGGGAAGTCGGCTCAGGTTAAAGTGGATGAACGCGCGGGGAAGGCGGTTTGGGCGTCTGCACATGATCTGCGGCGAGCGTTCGCAGCGCGATGGGCGATGAGCGTCCCATCAATGGTTCTGAAAGAGCTGATGAGACACCAGAGCATTGCCACTACGGAAAAGTATTACGTAGGCCAGAATGCAGAACAAATTGCGGTGCTGCTAGCCAGACTTACGATTCTGGACAAGCTCCCAAACCTTCCTCAGCAAACGAGTTCCGACTCCGAGGAGGAGGTTAATCTCGATCGGTGAAATTGGCTGGCCTACGGCTTTTGGGGGAATGTGGCTGATAGGATTGGCACACCAATTGCGTCTCAATATTTGACCCCTGTTCTTCCGACCCAACTTCATGTGGCGAATGGTGGGAGAATTTATAGCTCTGAGAACCTGTGTTTGCCTGTGTTGCGGCGAAATGTGCCACCTGCTAGACTATTTCGCCCACACTTAGGTATAGATTTTTCCCGGAAAACGTGTACTTTTTTTCGTTTAGTGGGTCATTCATGTCATAGTGTGTAAGCACGTAAGCGCGCCGTAGTGACAACATTTACTGACGATGGGGAAGAACGATGACAACCGAAGACGCTAACGTTATTGAGAGCACTAATTGCCGAGTCTCTCTACCAACCATTACGTTGGCGAAAGCATCTGCGGGTTTTCGATTGGTAAAGTTGACTGCTGCGTTCAGTTCTCGCGCTAGCCACACAAGAATTCGCTGCTTGGTTCGCGATGTAAATGAGTCAATCCGACGCGGTGAAGAGGTCTTTTTGCCACCGATCTCCGCCGAAGATCGCGGTAAAACGATACTTCTGTCCGAAGCCCAAGACGCAGAGATCGTCGGTTATTTCGTTTACTCGGTAGCTGCTCTCACCGGCATCGTCCCAAAGGTCCGGCTGCGCCACGTTTGATCGTTACCAAACCGGTTGTTCCCTTTTTATGGGATCAACATGATTTGCAGACGGCAGATTGCAAAAAACGTTTGGATGTTACTCGGCTTGCTGCGGCAGCACAGAGGTACGTGCGAAGCGCAGCGCTGGCTGGCGGAGTTGCGTGCGGACTCAGCCCCCGGAAGGATCACTTAAAAGTTGATTATTCTTCCTGGGCGTCACGCCAATTCGTGATAATCTCATTCAGCTTGCTAGCGGACAGCCCAGCAGATTCCCATGCTTCAGCTACAGCACCCTCTGGGGCCTTACCGTTGAGATATGCGAGAATTGCCACCATGAGGCCCGCCCTTATCGTTAAGGGATCCGCGCTCAATCCTTTCATTTTGAGCAAATACTCAACTTCCTGTTTCATCAAAATATTTTGAGTGAAAACAACCTCTCCTAGTTCTGTCGCCCAGAACATCCGAAAACTGTTGCGGCCCGTGATGCTAGGAATGTAGGGTTCCCCTTTTGACATCGGATGCCTGTGCATTGCAAGGCGATTTTGAAATGCCGCCGCAGCCTTACTGCCCATGTTCATGAAGAACGGAAATTCTTTGGTGGGGAAGCGGCGTGCGCAATGCACCTCCAGGGATTCGAGGAAACCGTGCTGTGAAACAGCGATCCAAAACGGTGCAAACTCCATCAGCGTTAATACCGCGAAGTTTGCACACAGCGATGCGGATCCCTTCAATTCGTGGCTGGTGCCATCATCTGTTGGGGGAACGAATTCGATGGAACTGAGCTTCAAGATGTCTTCAAGCTGTTCGTTTCGGGCCGTGTAATCGGCCTGAGGGAGCCCCAGAAGTTTCGTTAGACGAGCAATTGACTCAAGCCGATTTAACATGTTCCCACACTTCTGAATGTTCTTCAGGCCGCCGGATCCAAGCTGAATGCAGAATCCGATGCTGTACCTCTCATCCACAGGTTATCGAAAAAAAGCGGCACTTCAATCAACCCCTAGGTCAACACTACATACTAAGCCATAATGGGCGGGTTCACGGGATTAAAAAAGGTGACCTTCGAGGTGACCCAACAAAAAAACGCTGGTCACCTTTTCAGGATAACCAGCGTTTTTCAAAGGGGAGAGTGGGAGTCGAACCCACGCGTGACGGATTTGCAATCCGTTGCCTTAGCCACTTGGCTATCCCCCCGATTTTAATTACCCGACTTGGCAATCTGGGTCGTTATGAGCGACTCAGATGCCTTGGAGTTTTATACCGAATGTATCGGCAGATGGTCCACTGTCCTGAAGTCAATTCCTGGTGAAAATCTTCGGACTCGAAATGTCCCTGAATCTGAGGTTTTTCATCGCAACTCGAGAATATCGAATCAAGAAGTTT
>JBIIIF010000016.1:0-52602 GCA_044235005.1 Planctomycetaceae bacterium
CATCCATCCAACATCGCTGAGAGAGCACCAGATCAGGGCATCTCACAATTCAACAGTGTGTTGCTTCGGAAATCATAACGCCAGTTGGCTGTTTTCGGCAGCGAGCCGCATGGACGCCCAAAAACAAGGCTACTGGTCATTTTGATTTCCGGAACTCAATTAAACACGTTGTGAAAACGGAGAGGAGTTCGGTCCGCATTCTGCTTTTGAAGTAATCGGTTATCATGCGGTTGCAACAGCGCGACTTGTAGCTGTGCAGCCAATGATTCTTTGCGTAGCCACGATTGGGGCGACCTCTGTAAAGGTATTCCGCGAACATTCGGCCTCAATTCACGCCGTGTGAAAAATAGAGTCAATCTCACGAAGGCAAAGCCCGTGTTTCTGAGATTTCTGTTGTTACTGTCAATCATACCATTGGCCGAACTCTGGCTGCTCATTGAGCTCACCAAAAGAACCAGCCTCGGGTGGACGATCGCACTTGTGCTGTTCACCGGGATGTTGGGGATGAGCCTCGTGCGGTGGCAGGGCATCAAAGCTCTTCGAGAAATCCAGCAGCAGGTTGCTTCCGGTCGGTCGCCATCCCAGTCGATCATCGCCGGTGTTCTGATTCTGGTTGCAGGAGCATTCCTGCTGACTCCCGGAATCATCACGGATACGGCAGGGTTTCTCCTGCTGATTCCTCAACTGCGAATGGCGCTGGCTGGCTTTTTTCAAAAACGGTTGATCAGCACTGCCGTCAGCGGAATGAAAGGTTCGGTCTGGGTCAGTTCGTTTTCGACCGGTTTCCCCAACTCGAATTCAGCAAACCCGGTCGACTTTGCAGACCCCGCCGACTTATCAGAGCGGCCGAGCGTGCAGGTGATTGAACCGAATCAGCCAAAGCTCAGACCCTGATCACTGGAGTCGGCCACCTGCCGTGAGACTCTGAGCAATCGAGCGCGAGTCGTCCCTGCGGCATTCGAGGGTTCAGACCATGCCCGGTTCCATGTTGCCGTCAGACCAGTTCTCGAATAACTTCGCCCTGATCAAGCAGGTGCTGTGGCCGCCCCTGAGGATCAATGATCGCCGTGCGATGCGCCTCTATTCCGAGATGATGATAAATCGTTGCGAAGACATCTTTATAAGTGACAGGTCGGGAGACGACCTCGCTGGCTGTTCGATCCGTGACCCCTATCGTCTGTCCGCCTCGCAAACCGCCTCCTGCCAGAAGCGCCGGGCCCACCTGAGGCCAGTGATCTCGGCCACCGTTCTTCGGATTAATTCTCGGTGTACGACCGAACTCGCCCCAGACAACAATCAGCGTGTCGTCCAGTTGACCGCGCTCTTCAAGATCCATGATTAACGCGGCCAGTCCATGATCGACAATCGGCAACACGTGCCGCATTCGAGGGAAGTTGTTGCTATGAGTGTCGAAGTCACTGATTGAAAGACTCACACATCTGACACCAGCATCCAGCAGGCGTCGCGCGAGGAGAAATTTCTGAGTGGCCCCGGGATCTTCTGATGTTGTATTCGGCCGACCTCCTGTGGCTGTCAGAGTGTAGCGTTCCCGCACCTGCGGATCTTCCCTGCTGAAATCCAATGCATCTGACAACGCGCCGGACGTAAGGATTCCAACAGCCTGTTCCGTAAATCGATCCATGGCCAGCATCATCCCGGCTGAATCCACTTCACGTCGGAAGGTATCGAACTGAGACAACAGTCTCGTACGATCAGTCAGCCGATCCAGGCTGATTGTCCCGTCGAGTTTCAGGCTGACAGAATGATTTTTTCCGAGGCGAGCCAGCTCATTCTTCATTCCCGGCTCAAGTTCTCGGGCAAACAAATGAGAGATATCAGGTCGAAATGCCTGGTAGGCTGGTCCCAGAAATCCTGGTCTCGCACTGTTTCGAACCAACGCACGTCCCTGCATCAGATCAACAAAGACAGGAGATTCATCTTTGGGCGATCCCTGAAGTTTGGTGACAACGGACCCCAGCGCCGGGCGGCCCCCAAGTGACTCCAGATTCTTTGCCTCGAACCCGGACTGACACTGGAAGGCATCGTGGGCGCCTGCAGAACCTATCAGAGATCGAACAAACGCGATCCGATCGGCGATCGACGCGAGTTTTGGAAGCAACTCACAGATGTTGATTCCCGGGACCGATGTTGCGATCGGCGTAAATTCGCCACGAATCTCCACAGGGGCTTCGGGCTTCATGTCGATCGTATCGAGCTGCGGCGGCCCGCCATCCAGATGCACAAACACAACGCGTTTTCGGGTCGCCTTTGGCCCGGCAATTTGCTCTGCTCTGAGCCATCCGGAAAGCGACGCGACAGCACCCGCGAAAACTCCGGTCCGCAAAACATCACGTCGTCGCAACTCAGCGGGCGGCTGCCGGTTCGTCTCCTGCTTTTGTTTCATATTTGGATCACTCCTGAAGAAACCGAATCGACGATGATGAAGCAGACTTTACCTCCTCGCAGCGAAAGAGTCACGACGAACCTTCATCGAAGCCCTGACAGATCGCCAGATTTCTGATTTTCACAGGCCCTCGAAAACGATGACGACAGTTCGGTCGCTCGAACACGGCTACTTGCACCACTGTTCCCACTGTTCGTCCAGCCATTTCCTGTCGGGCGCTGCGTCCGTGATCAGGTACCGGTATTTGCCCCGAAAGGGATACTCGCGATCGATTTCGAACTCATCATCGACGCACGGCGAGAATACGAAATACGGTTTTGTGGGATGAATTCTGGCCGCCTGAGGTGCGCGAAAATTGTCGCGATGACAAAGCACGGCTATCGTGACGGTCTGGCCGTCCATGTGTCCTGTCAGAGCAACCCATCTCGCGTGTTCATGATTGCCTTTGATTCGATCGGAACCGCGATCGTTCAGAAACTCACCGGACAAATGCATGGCGGCCGGATTCGACTTGTCTCCGGACTTCTGCGCATCACCGTCTTTTTCGGTGAGCCACGCAACGGGTCCTCGAAGTGCTACTCCACCATAATGGTACTTCTGCACGAGCAGCGGCTTGTCTGTCAGTGCAGACTGAGTCGTCTCCAGATCAAAACCGTGGCAGGAACCGTCGGTCTGAAAAGCTTTGATTCTCCATCGTTCCCGCAGAACATCGACGACAGGATCTTTGACAGCACGATGAATCAGATCGCATTCAAAACCGACACCATTCTCCTCCTGAAATGTTCGAACGATTCGCTGATGCAGAACTCGCCCGGTACCACCGGCAAGGTTCCAGAAATCAATTTCGCGATCGTTCCAGGTGGTTTTCACCCACGCCGAAAATATGCCGTCCTGGTGAGCATGATCGAAAGGATACATCGCCGTGACGACATGGCCTGCCGGCGACGCAACTGGATGCAGGAATCCAGAGCGTGAATAAATCGGATCGATGCCATCAGGCACGGCAGGAGCCAGCTTGAGATAGGACAGAATGATTTTTCCCGACTGCCGAATCGTCAGATCGGAATCGGTCTCTTCAAGCAGCAACGTTCCCTGTGAGAGACTTCTGGAATAGACCAGTGGTACAGATGCAGCTTTCATCTTCTCCTGCGAGAACAGACGTTCCGTTTTCGGGACTTCGTTACTCAACGCTGTGGCCACCAAAACGGCCATGGCGCGGCCACCTTCGGTATTCAGATGCGTATGATCCGCCCCGTTCTCAGACATCGGTTCCAGAGCACGCCAGGCGGTCGGGCCGAGCTGTTCACAGTGTTGAATGCTGAGCGAATGCAGATCAATCAAGGGAACGTTCTTCTCCTTCGCAACGATTGTGGTTGCTTCAGCATACTCTGTCAGAGTTGATGCAATGCCTCCGTCTTGTGTCCATGTCCGTCGGGTCAGCGGAGTGATCAGGACAGGCACAATTCCGGCTGCTCGCGATTCGTCGACGAATGCTCGCAGATGATCCCGGAACGCATCGGCAGCGGCCGATTCTCGCTCGGGGCCTTTTCCTGGCTGGTCGTTGTGGCCAAACTGAATCAGAAGATAGTCCGGTTTCGCATCCAGACATTTTTGCCAGCGTCCTTCTGTACGATAGCTTCGGGAGCTGCGGCCACTGGCGGCCAGATTAATGCACTCCACGTCTTCGCTGCCCAGCTCGGCAAATCCTTTGCCCCAGCCCGCCTCGTCAGTCACCGTGGAATCGCCTGCCAGTACAAATCGAATTGTTCCGGAGTTAGGATGCTCCTGAGCCACGATCTCTGTTGAACAGAAAATGGACCAGATTCCGATGACCAGAGCAAACGGCTGCAGAAATCGATTCGACTTTTTCATGGATCACCTCAGGAAACGCAGGGCCAATACATGCGATTAATTGTCTTAATGATCGTGCTGTTGTCGAGTACAGTCGCAGCTCAGGATTCTGTTTACAAGAATACGCTGCCGGCAGATCCTCCGTACTATCGTGTCCGCTATGAGGCATCAACGGTTGAGGGCGAACTGATTTATCCGGCCAGCTATACGGTTTGGATACCTCCGGCAACAAAAGTCCTGCGGGGAGTCATCGTCCATCAGCACGGATGTGGAGAAGGTTCGTGCAAGTCCGGTCTGACAGGTGCCTACGATCTTCATTGGCAGGCGCTGGCACGGAAACACGACTGCGCGCTGCTGGCGCCGGTCATCGAACAACCAGAGAAGGCCGATTGTCAGAAGTGGTGCGATCCACGAAACGGATCGGATGCAGTCTTCCAGCGATCTCTGATGGACCTCGGAAATCTTTCTGGGCATCCGGAGATGGCAACCGTGCCGTGGGCGATCTGGGGCCACAGCGGAGGCGGTCATTGGGCAGGCGGAATGGTACTGCTGCATCCTGAACGAGTTGCAGCGGCGTGGCTTCGTTCGGGAGTGCCACCATTGACTGCTGCAGAGGGCAAACCCAAACCTTACGAGATTACGGAGGCCGCCCGTAAGGTTCCTATGATGTGCAACCTTGGGACCCTGGAAGGCGTCACGGATAAAGAGGGACGATTCTCAGGAGTCTGGCCGGGCGTTGAAGCGTTCTCGAAAAAACTTCGTTCAAGAAATGCCTTGTTGGGCGTCTCCATTGATCCCATTTCCAGCCATGACTGCGGGAATCAACGCTATCTGGCCATGCCCTGGTTCGATGCCTGCCTGGCGGCTCGACTTTCGAAAACCAATAGTTCAGAACTCAATCCACTGTCCCCGGCGGAAGGCTGGATCGGACAGTTAAGCCCTGGAGCCAAAGAGATTGAGAAGCCAGTACCGGCGGCAGAATTTAAAGGTGAGCTGGAGACATCGGTTTGGCTGCCCAATGACGCTGTGGCGATTGCGTGGACTCAGTATTCACGTGACACAGCGGTGCAGGATCCAACACCACCTCCTGCCCCTGAGGCATTGGTCGTGAGCGGTGGGGAATTAAAGTGGACAGCGACCGCCGATCTCGAAAGTGGTCTTGCGGGTTTTGTCATCGAACGCGATGGCGAGCTTCTGAAAAGTCTTCCTGAGACCCCCAGGAATCCATTCGGCCGCCCAGTTTTTCAGAACCTCTCCTACAGTGACACGCCTGCTCAGCCCCTTGTGGAGATGAGGTACACAGACGCCAGTCAGGTTGCCGGAAAGAATCACCGATATCGCATTTTCTCTGTCAACACAGTGGGGGCCAGGTCAGAGAAAGCAGCCGAGTAGCCGTTATTCGGTACGCGGCCACGATGGAGGTAATGAACTGTAAGAAGATATTCCGCGAACGCTGGGCCTCAATTTGCGCCGCCCGAAAATAAATCAAGGGGTGGTGCACAAGTTAGCCCAGCGTTGATTCGCTGGAGGAGACCCGCTTGGAAAAAGTGGCTCAGGAACCGCTCTGGCCTTAATTCAGGCATCGCACTAGACTCCGGTCGAAAAGCGGCAAAAATTGCCGTTTGACTTCAGTTGACTGTTCAAAAACAGACGCAAGTTCGACAGGGAGGTCGGCGTGTTTCTGGTCCGCACCATTCGTAGACGGCTGGTCTCGCTGTTCGCCGTTGCGCTGATGCTGATGATCGGAATGGCTGTGATTGGGATTTATGGACTTGTCTGGCATCAGGAAGCTGTCGATGACCTCGACTTTTTGCTTCACCGGAGTCCGAACCAGGAACATTTGAGTCGCTCCATCAGTCGCATCTCTGAAGTCCTGCACAACTCGTTGGACCTCCGCAAAGAGCAGGCGGTCAGCGAATTGAAACATGTATACCTTGAACATGTGCAGAATGCTGAAACGGACCTGTTCGACTTTCGCCGCCGCATCGAAGCATTGCCATTGACGGCTGAATTAACGATGCATCAACGAGATCAGGTACTCTTCCGGCTGGATAAGATCTACTCAGAGATTCATATGCTTCGGCAATTGTCGCGTCACCTGGTGCCGATCTCCGGAGCATCGAGTACAGAGATGGATCTGCTCCGATTCGATGTAGGCGGCGCTGTCACACGAGCCCAGAAAGGGCTGGAAACACTTCCGGCTTACCAAACCAAGAATTGGGTTGTCCTTTCACTGGAAAAGGAACGGCGACGATCTGCCCGAATGTTGCAGATTCTGTCGTGGGGAATTGTGGTCGTTGGCGTTATCTTTATCGGGATTCTGACGTGCAGCTTCCGCTGGATTTCCATGCCGCTCCGGAAGATTGCTCAGGGATGTACTCGAATTGCCAACGGTGACACGGCTCATCGACTGCCCCCGGTTTCACGCTGGCAGGATGAATTCGCGGATCTGGTCGCCGGCGTGAACTGCGTGGCCGATCGTTTTCAGCAGGCGGAAGAAGAGCTTCTGCACAAAGTCAAAGAGCGGAGCGAGCAACTCGTCCGATCACAGAAACTGGCGAACGTGGGTTTCCTTGCGGCAGGAGTAGCGCATGAGATCAACAATCCGTTAAGTGCCATATCGATGGCGGCGGAGTCCATGGAGTTTAGACTTTATGATCTCATCGGACTTCAGTCACAGGAAGCGAGGGAGATCATGGATCGCGTGGCCATGATTCGTCGTGAGTCACGACGCTGCGGGGACATTACCGCAAGGCTGCTTGATTTTTCGAGGGGTGAGAAAGCCGGCAGGCTGCCTTCTGACATTGCCGAACTGGTGCGTGAAGTTCTTGTCATTGTTCATCATCTTGGACAGTTTCAGGATCGAATGATCGATTTCGATTATGATCGCTCAGTCATTGCGGAGGTTAATTCCGCGCAAGTGAAGCAGGTGATTCTGAATCTCGTGGCCAACGCATTACAGGCCACAAAACCTGGCGGGACAGTCCGAATCAAACTGCAGGAAATGGTTGATAGTCTGGTACTCGCGATCAGCGATGACGGCTGTGGCATGGATCAGGAAACTCTGCAACACGTGTTCGATCCATTCTTTACGACCCGGGAAACAGGGCAGGGGACCGGGCTGGGATTAAGTATCACTCACCGGATTATTGAAGATCACGGCGGAACTGTGACTCCAATGAGTGAGGGAATTGGCCATGGCAGCACGTTCCAGATCCGGCTTCCTCGTCGGCAATCGCAGAAATCTGCCGCATGATGTTTGATTGAGCCTCCCTGAATTGCTTTTGAATGCAGCATTCTTGACCAATTCACTGTGTGTTTATGAGTTGGGAGCGAAATGATCGGGGAAAATAATCTGAGCTTAGAGCTCCCTGCCGAAACGGTCCGATTAGGGGGTCCTGCAGCAAAACAATTCAGGTTCCCGCCGTTCGGACACGAAACAGGCTGGAACCGGATGATTTCCGTGGCTTATACTCGCAGACACATTGAATTCATGTTTTTCCAATGAGGCGGAGAGAGAGAAATGGCGGGCAATTCCCGGGGAGTAGTTCTGGGGTCAATGGGAGTCGCAGGACTGATGGGCCTGGCAGCGATCCTGGACTTGGCGCTCGGGTTTCCATTTGGCGGTCAGATGGTACTGGATATCATGTTTATTCTGGCGGCCGGCCTGGTTGTCTACATGGGAATCGACTGTATGAAAGACATGCGGTAGAGCGGCTATTTTGCTTCCGGGACAGGGAGGTCCGACTGTGGCAAGTTTGCTGCATCAACAGCTCAAACAGCACTATGTTTCCGACTCTGATCGACATGAAGTTACGGTGGGAGCATTTCGCATTGATGCTGTGGACCGCCGAGGTCGCCTGATCGAGATCCAGTGTGCGTCATTGTCCGCAATCAGAGACAAGATTCGCACACTTGTTGAAGATCATCAGGTTATTGTGGTGAAGCCTTTGGCGGCTCGCAAGAAGATAGTCACTCTGCAACGCGCGGGCGGTGATGTCGTTAGTGCTCGCTACAGCCCGATTCGCCAGTCACTGCCACATCTGTTTCTGGAGCTGGTCCATTTCGGGATCTTCCCGCATCCGCGACTGCAACTGGATGTGCTTCTGACCGAGCAGGAAGAAATTCGAGTCCCGCCCACAGCGCGGAGTTCGTGGCGAAAGAAATACAGCGTTGACGAACGCACTCTGATCACTGTGCATCAGCACCTGAAACTGAAAACGGCTGCTGATCTGTGGAGAGCTCTGGACTTGAACCTCCCCGGGGACTTCACAACGTCGGATCTGGTTCAGGCCAACGCGATGCCACGCTGGTTGGCACAAAAAGCGGCCTGGTGCTTTCGCCGCATGGAGTTTATTGAACCTTGCGGCAAGCAGGGGAACGCGGTCATCTATCGACTCAGAAGACCGATTCGGCAACGGCAACGAAAGGCCGCATGAGAGAGCGATTGCGGTTTGAGCCCCAGGCAGCCATGAATCGAGCTTCAGGCAGCGATACGCAACAATCGCTCAATTCCGTTGCTGCAATTCGTTAACTCCCTTTTGCAGATCGAAGCAGACAGTCAGTTTGTCACCGTGGCGACAAACAGTACCGGATTCAAGGTTCTTCAAACCGGGGACTTCTTTAAGCACCTTTGCTTCGCCACCATGCAGAATCTGAAGTTGGCCTTGTTGGGCAGGCATCTCCACGGTGAGAGCCGAACATGCATACGGAGCTTTGAAGAGCAGATTGTCCGCCTGTCGGCTAATTGCCGTGAGTTCTTTCGCCGCCCAGTATCTTGAAATCTCACTCAGCTTCATCCAGAGAAGGTGATCGTATCGCTGGTGGAGTCTATTGACGACCTCCTTGAAGACGTTGAAGCCATACTCTTCACCGTTAAAGTAAATGCCTGGCCAATGGCAGACAAGAATGGTGGGCTCACCCTTGTCGATCACCTGTGGTAAACGTCCGGCTTGCAGATCAGCTGTGATGAATTGATCGACCGAACCTTTTTCGAGCCCATTCCAACCGCCAAACCAGTCTCCCGTGCAGCCAATGATGGAGACCACACATTTCGGATCCCCCGTCTCCAGTCCAGATGCCCGCTGGACCAATGGAGCCACACTTTGTTCGTCCGTGTAGAGATCGCGAAAATAGTGAGGAATCTCTGTATTGTAAACTTCTCGACAGGAATTCATCGTCGCCTGACTCAGAGCAGGGCGCGCACGATTACCGAAGCCGCCCGGAGTTGTCACACCTTCACAGGTCAGGCCAGCGTTTTTCAGAATCTGCAATGCATAGGTCAGATAATCCGTCAGTTCATCAGACGACTTATTGACGCTCCAGTCCCAGTTCTCCATGAATCGAGCGGATCGCTCCTGATAGGGATGGCCGGTTTTCGTGTCGATCACGAAGGTGTGTGTCACCATTTCCGGATGAATGTCCCAGTTGGGAACCATGAGATTGCGAACAACATTCAGGCTGTTCTCAAGATCAACTCGAGACCACCCTGGCAGCCGCTGATCGACTCGTCCCACGCAGGCAGGATAAGGCACGATACTGTACTTACCTTTGATGTTTCGCTCACCGCACCAATCACCAAACTCGCGGACAAAATCATCGGGGATCTCGCGAGGAAGCTTGCGCCAGTCCTGAAGGTAACGATCCGGAAATACCTCAGCGAACTGCGGAACAGCAAAATGAGCAAGGTTCACGAGACAAGTGGAGTCATCAATAATGAAACTCACGGGCACTCGGGCTCGCGGATTGATGATCCGAACACCATCCGGCGGCGGGGCAGGGCGGTCGCCGGCGGGAGGCAGCTCGCGTGTTTGAATTAATGGCGACGCGGAGGAGCCATATGCGACCGGAGAAACGGCTGCTGCTACCGCAATACCAGCGATGCTCCGCGAAAGAAACGAGCGTCGGGTCGAGGACATTGTCACTGCAGTTACTCCTGGATCGCCTGAAAGGAGACCGATTCGGAAGCGATCTTCAGATATTTTTGTTCGTGAGGTTCAGCCATCATAGTCAGACCAGAACGAAATCTGGTCTGGCTAATCAGGTTTCAGAGCGGCGTGGCTGATTGCATTTTTGAGCGGACTCTGGTTAGTATGCCAGCGGAACGCTCGCATTTCAGGCAATCCTGAGCAAATTGCACGCACCTGGGGTCTCTCAAAGTCGTTGCGTTTTGGGGTCGGCGGGCGTTCGACATTTCTTTTCACTTAAGTCACCGTGGAGATTTTCGTAATGGCGGAACCAAACGTCGACCAATCCTCAGGAGCAGGCCAGAAAATGGTCTTCTGGGGGTGTTTCATTGCCCTTGTTACAACATCGTTTGCTTTCATCAGCCGCATTACGTTGTGTACAGTCCGATTCGGAACAGAGTTTAATCTTGATCAGGTGAAGATCGGTGAGCTGATCGGTGCCGGGATCTGGCCATTCGCGATCTCGATCATTCTCTTCAGCCTCGTGATCGACCGAATCGGCTACAAAGTCGCCATGCTGTTTTCTTTTGTATGCTTCGCGACCTATCTGGTATTGGCCTGTCTGGCGTATTCCAAGGTCCAGGGAGTCGAAGGCGAAGCGTTGATTGCCGGACAAAAAGCAGGATATGACCTGCTGTATCTTGCCAGCATTATTCTGGCTTTGGGTAACGGGACGGTTGAGGCCTTCATCAATCCTGTCGTCGCTACCATGTTCAACAAAGAAAAGACCAAGTGGCTCAACATTCTGCACGCTGGATGGCCTGGCGGTCTTGTGTTCTGCGGACTGGCAACAATCTACCTGGAAGAAACTCTGAAGACGGGTGACTGGCGAGTTGTTGTCGGCTTGGTTGGTGTCCCCGCTGTCGTTTACCTCCTGATGCTGCTGGGAGCAAAATTCCCCAAGAGCGAACAGGAATCTGCAGGGGTCTCTTACCGCGAAATGCTGGGCGAATTCGGAGCATTCGGAGCCTTGGTTGGTTTCGGTCTTATCTTTATGCAGTTGGGTGAAGTTTTCGGATGGAAGGACGGTTCTTCAAAGTACATCGCTCCTGTGCTGACAGCAGTGCTGGCGATTGGTTTTGGGGCTTATACAAAGAGCCTCGGCCGAGCAATTCTGGCGTTTCTGATCATCATCATGATGCCATTGGCGACAACTGAAATTGGCACTGACTCATGGATCAGCGGATTGATGGAGAAGCCAATGGAAGCGGCAGGACGTAATCCTGTCTGGGTTCTGGTCTACACGTCAGCGATCATGATGGTTCTGCGATTCTTCGCAGGCCCAATCGTACACAGTCTGTCTCCAATCGGTTTGTTGATCACCAGTTCCGTGCTTGCCATTGCCGGACTCTTTGCATTGTCGAAGTGCGGAAATGCGGAGTTGCCAATGATCTTTGCGGCAGCCACTCTTTATGGCTTCGGTAAGACCTTTTTCTGGCCAACGATGCTGGGTGTGACAGCCGAACAATGCCCCAAGGGAGGTGCTCTGACGCTGAACGCAATCTCCGGGATTGGGATGATCGCAGTGGGCGTTCTGGGAACTCCATTCATTGGGTATGTTCAAGCTCAGACAGCTAGTACGGTATTGAATGAAAAATCCGCAGAGGTTGCCAAAGCGGTCATTTCTGACAGAGAGTTTATGGGTATTGCCTATCAGGCAATCGATCCGGACAAAGAAAAATCTGTCACGGACGAGGCCGGTTTGGCCGCGCTCTCGGACGCGAAGAAAAGCGGTAGCTTCGAAGCTCTGGGCAAGATGGTTATGTTCCCTGCTTTCATGCTGGCCTGTTACATAGCGTTGTTCGTCTACTTCAAATCGAAGGGCGGATACAAGGCTCAGTCTCTTTCCGGCCACTAGCGACTGCTGCGTTTTTCAACGCGAAGAGTTAGCAAGACCTATCCTGAAAAGCCCGGCACGGTATGCCGGGCTTTTCTACTTCAATCGAATGAGTTCTGGCTGCCGTGTCTGAGTCTGGAATCTTGAGCGGCAGTGGCGTGATCCGTCGGCAAAGCAGCAGGAAAGGCAACACCTCCGGCTTTCTTTCAACGCCTCGCTGCCGGGCTAAGCTTGATAGTCTTATGAAAGCGTTAAGGGCAAAAAATGACTGGTCAAAAAATGGCCAGTATTTTTTGCGTAAAAACTGCTTACTTCTGAAACGCGGCACTGACGGTGCGCGCCGGGATTTCTGAGCATCGCGTTGCAGCGGGCCGTTGCTTTCTTTACGTGCGGCTGCACACTTTCTTTCGAGGTTACAGGATTTCGTTGTTCCGATGGTGGCTTTCGGAGATTTAGAGAGGACTCTTTCGGAAAACCTCAATTCAGCGGTCATCCGATGACCGGCCGAAAGTCTGGCAGAACCGACGGAAAACGGTGCCCAGGCTCATTGATGTCGAAATCTGCCGGAACTTCTGACCCACTGAATTCCGAACGAACGTGTAGATTTCTTCTGACAGCGGCGGTTTCTCAGGGAGTCGCCATTGCTCTCTCTCGAAAGGTTGGATTCATGCGTCTGATAGTTTGTGTCGCCACTCTGGCTGTTATTGGCCTCTCAACAGCAACGTCAGCCGGCGAAAACGCCGTTCATGTGCTGCCAGCTTCAACAGCAAGTGCTTCGGTTCCTGTTGTCAACGTTTCTCAGTCAAACAGCATCTTCCAGCCTGTTCGCCGAAGCCAGGGTGGATTCTTCAGTCGAGTCATGGAACTGGAACGTCGCAAGAATGCATGGTTGCGTCGAACCTTCCTCCAGTAAGCCACGGACAGAAACCAGGACCTGCGTTCTGCACAGGATCTTCCGGAAGTTCCTGACAAACCGCTCGTATTGTTTACCGCTCCGGGCTCGGTGTCGGCCCTTCAGACCGACAGGAAACTAGATTTGGCGTTCTATGTGGCCCTCGTCTCGAGTCCCCCTTGTCGTTGCGGTTAACGGAGAGTATGCCTTCTGAACCGCATGTTTCAGGAAAGGCCCATATGTAGTCCCGGTGCGGATGTGCAAGTGCCTCTGCTTCCGCACCGGATCAGAGTCTTTTTTCCAGAATTCCAATGAACGCGGCCAACTGTCTTGTCAGTTGGCCGCGTTTTTTCTTTTGCGGGTCAGCCTAAACAACTCTGGTGCGTCGCCAGGCGATGTGACAACGCTCCATTTCTCAGGCTATTGAGAAAGATCCCTGACAGCCTGACGACTCTTTGCGGGTAAGCATCGTGTTGTCCAGTTGCCACCGCATGCACTCCATTGCTGCACGTCGCCCGGTGGTTGAACCTTCAGAACCTGTACAACCTGCGCCAGGCAATCTCCGGTTTTCCCGTAGTTAGCAGTTTTGGCGCGAACGTCAGGGAAGCCAGAAGAACCCTGACTCCGATGAAAAAGCTTGACCGTTCGGTTCGGATGATCGAACAGCCTGTCTCATTGTGCGGTTTCTGGCACCATTTCGGTTTGATTCACGGACGAACTTTTACCATGCCTCTCGCCAGCAGCCAACGCGGTCGAAAACGTTTTCTGTTCGTTGCAATGAGCTGTCTGATTGGACTGACCTCGACTGCACAGGCTCAGCACAGCATGCCCGTTCCGGCTTGCCCCGGCCGCGGACTGGTGACTCCCGGCACGGATGGAATGTGGTACCTTGACGGCTGCTATGGATGTCAACTGGATGGAGAAAGCTCGGGGGAGGGCGATACATCCAGCCCCCATTTGCTTCCGGATTTTCTGCACGAATACAATGGTATCGCTGCGGAGTATATTTACACCGGTGAATTTTTCTCCCTGGCCCACGGGGGGATGGACCGAAATCGAGGCACAAAGTATCGAGGTAACCTGGACCTCGTCCTGACTGCGGATACTGAGGCGATGGATCTTTGGGAGGGCGGTAAATTTTTCCTCTACGGCAACTCATTTCATGGCCGCACTCTGACGGCTAACCACGTTGGCGATGCTTAGTTTTACAGCAACATCGACAGCAGCCCTCGGCCAGCAGATGAATTCCAGGTAACGGAATACTGGTATGAGCATTCCTTTGCCAACGGTGACATCATTGTGAAGATTGGAAAGCAGGATGCCAACGCTGATTTCGCTTTCGTCGACCTCGGCGGTGACTTTATTAACTCTTCGTTCGGACTGATTCCCACTGTACCACTGGCCACATGGCCAAATCCTGGCATGGGAGCCGCAGTGTTTCTGAATCTGACCGACATGATCCACTACAAAACTGGCGTCTACGACGGTGCCCCCACATTCGGTATACCCACCGGGGCCAGCATGGCGTTCTCAACAGTCGGGGATTTCGGAGCCATGACTCTGCAGGAGATCTCCCTGACTCCGCAGTTTGGAGCTGAGGGAGAGTTACCTTGCACAGTTCGTCTTGGTAACTGGTATCACACACATTCGTTCGAAAATCTTCAGACGAATGTGGGTACGATCCACGGAAACTACGGCTTCTGGGCCTCCGCTGACCAATTGCTTTGGAAGGAGCCCGGTTCAGACGAAGAACCTCAGGGACTTGGTGCCTTTGCCCAATGGGGCTGGGCTCCGGGAGATCGCAATGCGGTGGAAAGCTACCACGGCGGCGGCCTGACTTATCGAGGTGCCGTCAAGTCCCGCGACACGGATCTGATTGGAATCGGGATCGCCTCGGCAGGCTTTTCGGCAACGGGAGCAAGTCGCGAAGAGGCCGTTGAAATTTTCTATAAGACACAGATCACGGAACGGATCACAGTGCAACCTGACATGATGTACATCGCGAATCCGAGCGGTGTTAACAACGATGCCTTCATCGTGGGACTGCGGTCAGAAATTGTATTTTGAAAGCATGGCGATATGCTTGAAGCCCAACTGTAGTGCGTTCTCGCTCCTCAGCTTTTTCTCGAAGACAAACGTGACCGCTATCAATGAGAAGAGCCGTCGCGAAACCCGCACTTCGCGACGGCTCAGACCCCGAAACTGCTTGACTGCAGTGAGGATATCAAATTGTATTCAGCACTGACTGTCTGATCAGACCGCACCTGAGCCAGAGAGCTGACTCACAAGTTTGACCTCATGAGTCGGCTGAGATTCATGTTGATATCATTCAGTAGCAGTTCCGATGATGAGTTCCTCTTCTTCTTCCTGAATAATGATACGAGGCGTCACCATCAGCATCACGCTTTCAGTTTCGCGTCCCACACCACTATTCTTGAACAATCGGCTGATGTAAGGAATCTTGTTCAGGATCGGTACCCCAGCCATATTCCGGCCTTCTCGCAGTCGCTTGATCCCGCCGAGGAGCACGGTACCACCGTCCGGAACGCTGACGACAGTTGAGACAGTCAGGTTAGACGTGATGGGCAACTGCAGTGTTCCGGCAGTTGATCCACCTTGCTGACCGCCCTGGCCCTGCTGGCCACCGCCACCGCCACCAAAGCCGCCACCACCGCCGCCGCCGAAGCCGCCGCCAATTCCGCCGAAGCCGAACTGACCGCCGCCGCCGCCGCCGCCGCCAAAACCGCCGCCGCCGCCGCCGCCAAAACCACCACCACCGCCTCCGAAGCCACCGGCAGCAGATCCACCACCGACATTGGTAAAGGTCTGCATTTCAATGATCTGATTGAAGACTGGTAAGATGGACAATCGAACATAACGTCGATCCGCAGAAACGACGCCGTTGACCGTCAGAGTAACACCGTCGAGGGCCTGGCCGATCACCGACTGAAAACCAATGCCGCCCTGACCTACAACTGGGATCTGCTGTGCCACATAGTTGCGGATAATGTTGTCGCTGACACTCGCCGTTTGACCGTTGTACATCGTAACTTTTGGAGCAGTCATGATGTTCGATCGAGAATCACCCTGTGCGGCCTGAATGAAGAAGAAGGCTTCGATATCACTCAGGATGGCCATCCCAACCTGGATACCTGCACTTGGCTGAAATCCACCAAAGTCCGGCACGCCAATTTCGAACGATCCCTGACGGAACTGGATGTCGTAATCCTCAGTAAACTGATTTGGACCTGACATTCCGACCGTCTGACCATTAAAGTCATCTCGAGGCGAGTTGACTCGGTTTACTCGGTCAAACAGATTGCCTCCACCACCCTGTTGGCCCTGCTGGCCCTGTTGACCCTGCTGGCCGCCACCGCCGCCACCGCCGCCTTGCTGGGCACCTCCTCGAAGGTCCTGTCCCTGCTGTCCGCCACCACCGCCACCACCACCACCGGTTGTCCCGCCGGGGAATGTTAACTGGCGAGATCCAAAGGCTGGTACACCGGCCGGGTCACCAAGGTTGTCCTGAACGTTGAAGTCGAAGTCGACACCAATTCGTTCAAAGAAGTTGTCAGAAACACTGATAAATCGCACTTCGACAGTCACCTGTAAGTCCTGCAGCTTTCGCAATTGCTTCAGCAAATCAGCGACCTGCTCATGTGTCGCAGCCGTCTGTCGAATTACAAGGCTCAACGTGTTTTCTTCAGTCCCTATCGTTCCGCTTCCACCGTCGACGTCCCATGTACCGGGTTCAATAGTGGTGGTCAGCAGATCGATAAGACCCGAGAAGTCAGCATGATTGTCAGAGTAGTCAACAGTTGCACCGGAGTTGGTTCGACCGTTCCCACTGATGTTGACGGAAAGGTCATCGTTGACCTGATACAAGCCCATTCCAGGACTTTGCGACAGATCCTTAGCGCCTCTTGAGTTAG
The DNA here is from genome assembly GCA_044235005.1 of Planctomycetaceae bacterium. Classification (GTDB taxonomy): domain Bacteria; phylum Planctomycetota; class Planctomycetia; order Planctomycetales; family Planctomycetaceae; genus SXXK01. Next base: position 16,883 of record JBIIIF010000016.1, read on the forward strand.
TGCCAAGCTTATTTGCGACCGGGACAACCAGATCTGCTACATTGTAGGTCAATGTAACCAGCTTGGTTTCCTGCTCCAGTCGATTCGAGATCATCAGTGTCTCATTCTCGATCGTGTAGACCAGGCCACCGGCCTGATCCAGCAGCAGATTTAATGCACTTCGCAGAGTAATGCCGTCTACATCGATGCTCACTGGCTGATCTGCTGTCAGACCCTCCGTTTCGATAGCACGGGTCTGCATGGCAATATTGATGCCGTGGACCGTTGCAATGTGTCGGATGACTTCTGTCAGAGCCACATCATGGAAGTGGAGTGACACTTTCTCACCGAGGCTCTTCTCAATCTGCAGTTCACTTTCTGTTCGTTCACGACTGTCGGCACGGCCATACTTTTCGCGGCGTTTTGAGAGGTCGGTCCACGACTTCGCATCCGGCATCGAGAAGTCTCCTCCTGGAGGCATAATCGAAGCCAGTTCCACATCATTCAACTGTTGAGTAAAGCTGTCGGCCTTGCGTTCCCGCACATCATTGTTGAAGGCAACCTGACGCTGAATCTTGGCTTTTTCCACCATGATTGTGGCCTGAGGCAGATCCGGATTAAGATCTTTTGCTTTCTTGGCCAGCAGTTCTGCTTCTGCGTAGCGATGCTCTTTCACCAGCTCGTTGTACTGATCAACAAGTTCCGCGAACTCCTGCTCGATCCGAATCTTTGATTCTGTCTCGCGTTTGATCGCTTCCATTACGTTACGATTCTTGTTCTGCTGTGCGATGTTCGGTCCCTGTTGTTCCATGTACTCGCGAATCGTTTCCTGACTGCGACGAACATAACCTCCCAGGGTATCCAGTGACTCCTTATTCAGAGGAGCTGCTTCGACCGTAGCGAGAGTGTTATCCAGAATCTGCAGAGCTTCTTCCGGATTATCCTTCTTCAGCTTTTCAGCTCGGAACACACTGTTCATGACTTCTGTGCGAAGACGGTCGTAGCGGACATCAGACTCTTCAGTCGCTGTAGTCAGCGGATCTTTTTCGTTCATTGGGTTCATTGGAAGTTCGTTGTCGACGGTGATCGATTCACCTTCCTGACCAGACGCCAATTGCACATCCGGAGCAGCGGCAACGTTCTGCATAAAGTCCTGCAGTTGTCTACGCTCTTTGCTGCCCAGGTCTCCCGCATTCTTCGAAGCTTCAGAGAATGCAGCTCTGGCAGCTACTCGATTACCACTGCGAAGAGCGGAAATACCTCTGCGATAAGCCTGAGAAGCAGACTCACCTTCTGGTGCCAGAACCGGGAAGTCAAACTCTGCCTCATCGTTTGCAGCAAGTGAAGCGGATGTACGTCCCTCGGGAGTCACATCCACAGGGCTTCCGGACGCCAAAGCGTTTCGACCATTCTTCTGTGAACTGTTCAGGGCCATCAACTCGGCTTCTTCCAGCACGGTCTCAGGACGATCTTCGAGTAGTCCAAATGGAGCGTCGTGCTGTTGAGCCTGAATGGCGAGGTGCTGAGCTTTCTGGTGATCACCCTTGTTCAATGCTGAACGGGCATCCGCCACAAGACGACGAGCCTCTGATTCGGTCGCAGTTTCCGTTGCTGCAACATTATCTGTACGCTGCGACTTCTGAGATTTGCCCTGACCGCGGAGCGCCAGTTCGATGTCATTCAGAACAAGTTCCGGACGGTCATCCAGAACGTTGTAGGCAACATTCAACTCGGATGCCTGAGCCGCCTTTTCTCGAGCAACACTCAGTTTTCCGTGGACGAGGGCTTCACGAGCTTCGTGAAGAAGCTTGCGAGCCATGACGGCATCTTCAGATGTGTCACTGTCTGCTGACGCAAACGTCGAGTTGACAGCCGCACCGGTTCCCTGAAGTCGCTTGATGTCCCGGGAAACGAGGGTTGGATTGTCCTCAAACATGCCGTAGGCCACGTCCAGTTTGGCAGCCTGATCCGCAAGTTTCGCGGCTTCCTCAAGGTCGCCTGCATCCATCGCGGCACGTGCCTGAGTCAGCAAGCCCGTTGCCTGCTCGTATTCGTTGTCAGCACTCCTGGAACGAACAGTGGGTTTCTCGGATGACTTGCTGCCACCCGCAACAAAGGTCGATGTCTTTGTTTTCTTGTCAAGGTCAGCAATAACATGCTCCGGGCGATCGTCCCACAGGCCCCACGGAGCTTGTAGCTGTCGAGCCTGAACTGCACGCGAACGAGCCGTTGCAGGATCACCCTTGGCCATGGCAAACCGTGCTTCCTTAACCAGGCGTTGAGCCTGCTTCTTCTTCAGCAGGTCATTGCTGGCCATAGGGGCCTCAGCTTCAGCATCCGCCAGTTCCTCGAAAGGATTGACTTCCTCTGAGTCAACTACAGCAGAATCATCCGCTTCAGCCATTTCAGAAGATGCTTCCTCCTGGCCAAAGGCAAATTCATCATCCCGCGATACTGCAGGCTGTGTAAGCGAATCAAGAAACTCCTCGGGAGTCTCTTCGCCTTCAGTCCACTCAGCGGACAGCGAAGCCGCTGTCTCAGCCAGTCGGCGGGCTTCGGCGGTCTTGCCTTGCTTCGCTTTCTGCCGAGCGTCCTGAAGAAATCGTCTGGCAGCAGCATTGTAGTTGCCAGCAGGTTTTCCGGAGTCAGTCTGAGCTGACAACGTTCGTGACGGATCGCCGCCGCTGAACAAATACAGCGACACGGCCATCACCGAAGCGCATGTGATGAGTCCGATGGCCTTTTGCAATGTAGGATCCTCCTTCAGGAATGCGCGACAGAGCGACCTGGCTCTGGCAGCGATCGTCCATGATTTCCGAACCAGTCGATTCTGGTGCGGACCATGAGTCAAATTAGGTAACTCGATCCGAGCCCGGAATCCGTTTCCGGGGACTCGTGATGTAATCTGATCTGAGCTGTCTTGATTCTCCGCTCGTCCACTGCCTCGCAGCGCAACGCTCGGACAATCGTCGCGGGGTGATAACTGTTGCGATCCTGAACGGTCAATATGGCGACAGCGTCAATTTGAACTCATTTTCTTCGATTCTTCCGGGCGGCGTTTCACTTCGGCATTGCCTGCCGATTTCACAATGGACAAGTCGCTGCAGGCCGAATCAGAAAGCCATTTTCAGCGATTTTGGCTGAGAACAGTGATCCATGAACAGCGTCGGAGGCCGCCAGCAGCGACGTTCTGAGCATTCTGACCACGTCAGTGTGTCCAGAGATCGAAGTTCGGGCAGCGAATCAGGACCGGCAGTGATTTCGTTAGTCTTGAGGTTGACACAAAGAGACAGAATCCGGTCGTAAGGAGTTGATTCTGTGAAGCATTCGGCGGATTCGAGTGATCCGCCCAGCGAGAAACTCGGCGTGCGCATCCAGAACGACTGTCAGAACCCGCATAACCAACCGTCACTTCGCAGACTTTCATGTCATGCAGCCAGTCTTATGTCAAGTCGCCCCCGTAATCCTCGATCGATCCACCCAAGTTTGAACAGGCGTCCTGCTGGGATTGTTATAGGCTAGAGCACAGGCGGAAAGACACGGCATGAGCACAACGATTGCCATAAAGACAGACACATTTCAGGACGCGATCAGAGCTGTGATCAGCTCGGACGACTGCGAGCTTCCCGTGCTGCCAGAAGTTGCCGCTCAGTTACTCAAACTGACAAGCGACGTCGACTGTGAAGTTGCAGACATTGTCGCTCTGATAAAACGTGATCAATCGCTGACCAGCCATCTGTTGCGAATTGCTAATTCTGTTCGCTATTCCACTGGAGTGACCGTATCGTCGATTCAGCAGGCTGTTGCACGACTAGGTCTCCTCTGCGTTCGAGAAATCGTGGTTCTGATTTCCTGCCAATGCAAGATCTTCGACGTGCCGGACTTTGAAGCAAACGTTCGTCAATCGTTTCGAAGATCGCTTGCGACAGCGGCGTTTGCTCAGGAGATCGCTCGAGTTCGTCGTATGAACGTCGAAGAAGCATTTCTTTCCGGCCTGCTTCATGATGTTGGCCGTCCAATTCTGTTTCAGGCGCTGGCAACTCGTCGGCGTCGTTATGGTCTGGTGGCATCAGACGCAGAAATCTGCGAGGCTGCAGAGAAACACAGAATCTTACTCGCTGCGAAGCTTATCATTTCGTGGGATCTCTCAACTCGAGTTGCGGAGGCCGTTCAGTTTCAGCTTTCTCCAGGGGACGCCCCCGAGTGTCTGCAGCAGGCAGCAACCATCAATCTCGCGAGTTATCTTGCAGACAACGCTCTGTCATCGGGATCCGTTCCGGATTCATCAGACCCGCATCCCATGCTCACGGTGCTGAGTATTTATCCCGAACAATTTCAGGGCATCCTGCGAAATCAGGATGAAATCCTGGAATGGGTTAACTCAACCACATGATTGCTGAATGCCCAACATTTGATGTGCTTGTGATCGGAAGTGGCCCGGCGGGTCAAAATGCCGCGTTGGAGGCGGCAGCACAAGCGGCTCGTGTCCTGATCATTGAGCAGGAACCTCAGGTGGGCGGAGCTTGTGTGCAGTATGGAACGATCCCCAGCAAGACTCTTCGTGAGACGGCCCTGACTCTTGCTGCTTTTCAACGTCGCAGCGGAGACGTTTATCAGATCAGCCATGACCCCGAACTCAGTGTGACAAGCTTGATGAAGCGACTGAATGAAGTCATCCATGCGCACCACGAAACAACACGAAACTGCCTCGAGCAAGCAGGAGTTGAACGAGCCTATGGTCGAGCGCGGCTTTTGTCTGCCCATGATGTTGAGATTACGCGTGTCTGTGGCGAACAGGTGAGGGTGAGAGGAAATACTTTGATCATCGCGACGGGGTCGCGACCTCGAAATCCTCCGAACATCAAAGTCGATCATGAGAACATTCTTGACAGCGATTCAATACTTTCGATGAGCTACCTGCCAAGATCGATTGTGATCTTCGGCGGCGGAGTCATCGCCTGTGAATATGCTTCCACGCTCTCAGCTCTCGGTGTACGGGTCACGATGCTGGACAGAGCCGGCCGCCCCCTCGGTTTCGTTGATGCAGAACTTGTCGAATACTTCCTGCGACAGCTCCGTTCTAACGGAGGAGAGTTCATCGGCAACTGTGAATTAGCTTCAGTCAAGTGGGACGGATTGAGTTCTGTCAGAACTCAATTGCTCGATGGTCGCGTGTTTGATTCCGACAAAGCATTTGTGGCACTCGGTCGCGTAGCGAATATTGACTCGCTGGGGCTGGCCGGGGCAGGGCTCGAGGCGTCAGACAGAGGCCTTCTGACAGTCAATGAGGTTTGTCAAACAGCCATCCCTCATATCTACGCCGTCGGGGATACCATCGGGCCTCCGGCTTTGGCATCCGCCTCTATGGATCAGGGGCGAAGAGCCGTTATTCATGCCTTGAGCGGTGTAAGGAGCCAAACCAGTCCTTCGCTGCCGACCGGGATCTATACGATTCCGGAAATTGCTACTGTTGGCATGACCGAGCACGAGGCAAGACAAAAATTCGATGCTCCCAGAATCGCCACGGTGAGTTTCGAACGGATCGCCCGCGCACACATCATGGCAAATCCCTTCGGCATTTTGAAAATGGTGACATGTCCCGCAGGCCTGCGGATCCTTGGTATTCAGATCGTTGGGGACGGGGCTACAGAGCTTGTTCATATCGGCCAAATGGCCATGATCGCCGACCTTCCGGTGGACACCTTCATCCAAACGACGTTTAACTTTCCAACGATGGCCGAAGCCTATCGGCTGGCAGCTCTGGAAATCGTCCATACTCGGGAAGCCATCAGTTGCGGTCAACAGACTCGCCGGAAGGGTCATAATCTCCATGCACCGTCAGTCCTCAGCGGCAATCTCTGATGTTAAAATGGTCGACGCTGAACATTCCTGTTCCACAATGAGTCAATTTCTGAGGCAAAGTGCGAGCGCGTTCGGGAATCCCTACCGGTTCTCAGTAGTAAAATCTTTCAATCCGGAACAACCGTTTCGGCGTCTGTATCGAAAGAGGACTTGTTGAAAAAATTCCACAGAAACCATCCGAAAGCGCTTAATAGTTCAATGAGTTGTAGCGGAGTTTAAGAAGACACCCTTGGTGCAGGACTGTAGAAGTCGCCGCAAGGCAGATCTTGAGAGCGGTGTGATAACCTGATTTCATTCTCTGAGTCGTAAACTATGTTCGAGCGAATCACTAACTTCTTTCGGCCCGAGGATGCTCAAAAGAAGGCATCGGTGGCACTCGCACGGCTGATGTCCCAATATGAGATGGATGGTATCGCATACCGGAATGAAATCACTCAGAGCCGTCGACGCAGCGAAGCAAGACAACTGGCACTTGGCTGCTGGATTATCCCGTTCGAAGCTGATCGCCCACAAATTCTTGATTTCACTGCAGTTTCCTCAGCCGTGACCTACGACATGCGACGCGCTGGAGTTGGCGTATTGTCTTTAACTCCTATCGAGCCGAAAAACCTTGTGATCGCCCTCCCGGATAAAGAGGGAGTGTGGCGATTCTTCGAATGTGAAAAGTGTCACAACTCAAGAATTCCAGGCGGATGGACTCTATCCGGACTGAAGCTTCTGAGACTGATCGAACTGGAATATCGCGATGTCTCTGTCTTCCGAGAGTGTATTCACGAAGTAGCCAACCTTCCCGTTTCGGCAGGCTGGAATAGTTGATGTTTATGGTTCGCTGGTGGTCACTTCCATGAGTGTTCTTTCCTGAACCACATTGAAGCATGTTGCCAACGACTCTGCGCAGTTGCTATTTCTATTGAATGCCTGCAATGCTTTTTCAGCGTCTGATCACGAATCCGAAGAATCTCGCAGCCTTCGCGTGACACTTGGCTGCCGGGCTGTCATTTTCTGGTTTCAATTCCAGCCCGGACACGGTTTACTCTCTCTTCGAAGAGCCCATGCGCTGGCCCATCCGCAATCAGATACTGCTGCCTTTCGCCCTGTTGCAGGGCGTGGTCATCATGATCATCTCGCTCAAGGCATCGTGGACTGCTGCCCAACGCGCTGAACGTGAATCCATTGCGCGTCTTGATCAGGTTGTGAGGACGCTGAGTGAATCTCGATTTCCGGTCCAGAGCTCAGTCCTGAAGCAGATGAAAGGGCTGTCCGGGGCAGACTTTATTGCAACTGACGCGAATGGGATCCTGACTGCCTCAACTCTTGCCGAAGCCCGAGCTTCATCGATCCTTTCAACGCCACGAGCCACCGTGCCGGATCTTGGCCGACTCAGTGAATTTCAGCCGGTTTCAGTTGCTGGTGAGACGTGGCTTATCGGCGGTGTTCAAACTCAGCGGTCGCCTGATCTGAAGGAGTTACTGGTTCTCATCCCGGAAAGTGAATGGCAGGCGATTCGCAACGAAGTCGTCTTTCCGCCGCTCCTGATCGGAGGCTGTGCTCTTCTGGCTATGGTCGGGCTGTCTTATATGATCGCAGCGAAGCTGGGGGCTCGACTCGATCGCATGCAACGGCATGTTGGTAAACTGGCAACGATGGAGTTTGAAAATCTGTTGCCAGTCTCAGGCAATGATGAACTCACCAGCCTGGCTCTTTCAATCAATCGGATGGCGATCGATCTTCAGCGAGCCACACAGCTTATCCGAATGTCTGAACGCACAACCCTGATTACGCAGGTCGCAGGCGGACTTGCTCACCAGCTCAGAAACTCGATCACCGGGGCTCGTATGGCCATTCAACTGCAAATGAGACGATCTCCCAACAGTGATGTGGAAAGTCTTCGTGTTGCAAATCGTCAACTGAGTCTGACCGAGAATCAGATCCGTGGCCTGCTGAGCCTGACTCGGGATGCCCGGCAAGAACCCGTTTTGGGGCAAATCGATCAGATTCTGGAAACAATTCGTGATCTGCTGGAACCACAATTCCTGCACTCTGCAACCTGCCTGCAGATCGAATTTCCCGCAGAACAACTACTGAGTTTATTGGCTGTCGCTGATGCGGAACAGGTCCAGTCTGCTTTGCTCAACTTGATCCAGAATGCGCTGGAAGCATCACGCCCTAATGGACAGGTTTGTGTGGTTGTCGCATTAACGGAAGATCAAATACAGGTTGATGTGCTTGATAACGGCTCCGGGATTGCCGACCATGTCAACGGACGAATCTTTGAACCTTTCGTGACAGGAAAGCCTGAGGGTGTCGGTCTTGGATTGACGCTGGCGGCTCAGGTTGCTGAATCGGCCAATGGCAAATTGACCTGTGATCGCATTGATTCGTGGACACGATTTCGTTTTCAGATTCGCCGCATCCGCTGATTTTCTGAAGCCCACTGAACATGACTCACGTTTTGATTGTCGATGACGAACCATCTATCTGCTGGGCCTTCCGCGAATGCCTGACTGATGAAGGTTTTTCCGTGGATATCGCCGGTACGGCTGAACAAGCTCTCGTAATCGCCGCTCAGAATGTTCCCGATGTCATTGTGATGGATGTGCGGCTTCCGGGAATGGATGGTCTCAAGGCCATGAGGTGCCTGCGTGATATGTCAGTCACGGTCCCGGTCATCATCATGACAGCCTTCGGAAGCCTCAGGATTGCCGTCGATGCAATTGATGGAGGCGCCTTCGATTACCTGACGAAGCCCATTGATCTGGACAAAGCCGTCGCCGTAGTTCGACAGGCTGTTTCTACACCCCCGAAATCATACACTGCCGTCACTGCTGTTGCCGACCCGGACGACGCATTGATCGTCGGTAGTTCTCCGAAGATGCAGGAGGTCTTTCGCCGTATCGCGCTGGTCGCTGAGCGAGATGTCCCCGTGCTTATCACAGGAGAAAGTGGAACCGGGAAAGATCTTGTGGCTCGAGCAATTCATCAGCACAGTGACCGCAAAGGTGCCTTCGTCCCGATCTGTATTCCCGCGCTCAGCGAAACTGTTATTGAAAGCGAACTGTTTGGCCACTCCCGCGCCGCGTTCACGGGAGCCGATAAAGATCGCTACGGGCTCTTGGAACTCGCGAACGGAGGTACCGCGTTCATTGATGAAATCGGTGACGTCTCCCTGAACCTGCAGGCCAAACTTCTGCGCGTCCTTGAGACCGGAGAACTTCGCCCCGTCGGGAGCAACGATTGTCGAATGGCATCGTTCCGTCTTATTGCGGCCACTCATAGATCTTTGGAGCAAAGAGTTTCCTCGGGAGAATTCCGCGGCGACCTCTTCTATCGCCTGAATGTCTTTCGAATCGAAGTCCCGCCGCTTCGAGAACGTCTCGAAGACATTCCTGCACTCACACAGAGATTTCTGGCGAACAGTCCTCGTGGAGGACGGATCCTGCAGGTGTCGGACGAAGCCCTCAAAGAACTGACAACACGACCATGGCATGGGAACGTCCGCGAACTTCGCAACGTTGTGGAGTCAGCCAGTGTTATATGTCGAGGCGATACGATATTGCCTCAGCATCTCTGTGATCCGACGTCGCTGCTGACGACGCCATCAGGGGATCCCTCGAAAGATCCAGTGACTCAACTCCACTCTGCAATCCAGGCATGGACAACGGCTCAACTTAGCAGCACGCCCACGACCGTCGATGATCTGTATAATCGCTTCCTGAAGGCAACAGAGCCAGCGCTTCTGTCAACCACCCTTCAACACGCAGGCGGACAACGCGGTGAGGCTGCAAGGATCCTCGGGATTCATCGCGAAACGCTCAGGGATAAGCTCAAACGAGTCGACGAGACGCCGAAGTGAAATCTTTGATTCTTTGACGCAGGAAACAGCAGAGCTTCGCGCGTTGTGATTCCAGGTAAATGGCAGTTCCTGAACTCTCAAAGGAACATCAGCAGTTCACTGGTCCTGCCACTTTCTGCTTTGAATGGCAACAGAGCAGGGTGGCGGTGCCTGAGGCCCTGGAACGCAGGATTGATTTCCCTGCCCAACACATTCAAGTGCTATAAATCGTTGTTCGTCCGCACGTAAGTCGATGCAGGGCCATTACGATGAAAGTTTGGCGGGCCAACACGGACAGAATTGAAGGTACTCACCTCTGCCGTACCTGAATCATCCGATTCGGAACACCTTCTCAACATCAAATCCTGGGGAAGGCAGGGAAGTATTGTTCCAGTTTTTGCAAGAGCCGCCAGCGTCATGTAGTCAGATGCATCACCAACAAGGATTCCTCCGAGCAACTGCTTGCCATCCATCGTGAATAAAAGTTTTCGGTAGATCCCCGCAAATGCATCTTCCTCTGACAGCACTGCGACATTCTCCAACTCTGGCTCCCATTGGCCGAAGCAGGCAACATCAACTCCGAGCAGACTTAACTTCGCCGACAAATCCCCAGAGTCAAATGGACGGCTGTCTCCACAGAAATTGGCCGCGACGGTCTCAGCCATCGCATATCCCGGCGCCGCTACTCCGAACTTCGTCCCTGAATGCAATGCGCATTCGCCGATGGCAAAGATTCTCGGGTCGATGGTTTGCAGTCGGTCATTGACCTCGATCCCACCGTGTTCGGCGACAAGAATACCAGCCTGTCGAGCCAGGTCGTCCCGTGAACAAATACCATCCGAAATGATCAGCATCTCGCAATCAATGCATGAGCCATCGTCAAACATGACCCCCTGAATGTGACTCTCTCCGAGTACCTCAGTCAGTGCCTTTGACAGATGGACATTAACACCGAGATCACGAATCCTCTGAAGAAGCACGTTTGAACCAGCCCTGTCGAGATGGGTCGACATCAACTGGCTTCGGGGTTGAATAATGTGAGTTCGCAACCCGAGTTCAAACACTGCGCCAGCGATCTCCATCGCCGACAAGCCACCTCCCAACACCGCACAACTACGAAACTTTCGCGCGGAGGTAACAATATGCTCGAGGTCATCAGCAGTCCGATAAACGAACACTCCCTGTTTCTGGATTCCCTGTACTGATGGGACACAGGGATAAGCGCCCATGGCAAGGATCAGGTAGTCGTACTCAACGCTGACACCTTTCATCGATCGCACAACGTGACAATCTCGATCGATATGAATTGCGCGATCCGCCAGATGGAGTGTTATTCCAACGGCCTCGTACCAGTCTCGTCGCGCCAGCAACAGTTTTTCGGCATCTCGTTGAGCCGTGAAGCTGAAAAGCCCGGCCCTGTCATAGGCCGATCGAGCTTCTTCACAAAAGACGACAAGCCGATAACGTCGTCGCTCATCGAATGCGGTCAACTGCTCACAGAACCGCAGAGCTACCATTCCGCTGCCGATCACGACAATGGTTTGTTGTTCTGCGGAACTCATCAGCCGACTACCCTTCAGAGAAATTCAGCAGGCTGTTCATCAGCCTCATTCAGGAAAACATTCTTCGCGGTAGATCACAATTCGGATTCGAAAGAGGTACTCATTCAGCATCCGTCGACCAGCAATTGCTGGATCCCAGGCGATCAACACACCCGGCGTGATTTCACAGTAGACGAAGTTTGATTCACGCCGAAAATCCAATGAATAACTTTTCGTTTCACAACTCTGGGTTGCGTAGTGATCTGATGCTCCGGAATGCCGTTGATCGAAATCGATCAGATCTTCTGGAGTCTGAATGATGATCGACGACAATTGCTCGATTCAAATCCCGAGCACCATCAACAGACAGAGAACTTGGTGATGTCAGGAAAAACAAGTTCTGATGGACCTGCCAACATTTTCGCATGACAACTTAGGCTCCTGAAAAATCAGGACAGCTTCATCTGCAAACAACAGGCTTTCTGCAGCAATGACTCCCGTCCTGGTAATCCACTGCGAACTTCGTACTCTCTCAATTCCCTTCGACCAATTCCCTTCGACCAATTCCCTTCGACCAATTCCCTTCGACCAATTCGTTTGTGGCCGAACCAGCACCAGAAAATCTGGCCCGTGCCGAATCGAACCTGAGTGATCAGGGCAAAACGCATACCGGTGAAGTCTTTTCTTTACTGATCGTAAATGTTTGGTGGGGTTTCTCCGTCATTTCGCGTGACGGCCATGCCTAAATCTCACGCAAGCCTGCTTTCATTGCATAAATGGCCAGCGAAGACGTAAAACTGCTGCTTTCGACCGTGGCAGAGTTGCCTGAACGTTTTGCATCTCGCGTCCAGCGACCGACTCGTCCAGAAGATTCAGATCTGATGTCGCCGTATGGTCTGGTTTGGAGAAACGTAATCCACAGTTTCAGGTCTGAGCTTTAGGCCCCACTCTGACCCGCGAATGGACAGACGCTCAAGCCGGGCTGGTCAATCTGCGTGTATCTGTGAAAGGCTAAGATAACGGGACTAATCACTTCAGGCACTTCGCAGAGGCCACACTTCCGGTGCTGCCAGGTTTGACGCACTCACAGGCTTCGCTAGACTTTTTCCCCGAAATTCCTCGACACCTTTTCGAGACAAACACGGGATGTAGCTCAGCTTGGCTGGAGCGCTACGTTCGGGACGTAGAGGTCGCAGGTTCAAATCCTGTCATCCCGACTTGAATCACGTACAGCTCGCCCCAATGAAATGGGGTGGGCTGTTTTCGTTTGGCAGTCAACGACTTGCGTGTTCGTGGTCATCCGCGGCGCAGCTTCGAAACGGAATCAAAATCGCTTTTCTCAAGGACATTTTTTTGACTTTCGACACTCGATTCCTGAAGTACGTTATCCGGCTCAAATCCGCTCGCTCGTCCCGTGAATTTTTCAGCGAAAACATTATCTTTCGCCTTTCCAGAAAATTCTGGAACCCACACCTTTCTTTTGGACTCAATGAGGAGCAATGCTCATGGCTGGTACGAACTCGATTCTTGCAGATAAACTGCACGAGTATCCCCAACAAAATGTGATCGATGGGGCCAGCGACGGCATCGCTAAGGTTCTTGATAACTGTCTCGAAAAGAATGGCGGAGTCCTCCCGCTTCTCCACCGATACGCTGGCCGGACATTTTGTACCCCGGGCAAACGCCTTCGCCTTGATGCGCGATCGTACTATCCGGACTACATGGGTGGGACCGGTCTCGATGAAATCTGGATGTGCTGCACCGTTCCGATCGTGACGGGTGTGATCGACACCAGAACAAAGAAGGCTCCGTTCCGCGAAGGCGAAGCTCATGTTCTGACGGCCGACGGACAGGTGATCTCGCTCCAGGACTTGATCTCCGCCAATCCAAAGTCAGTCATCGGAGACAAGGTGACAGCCCTGTCAAAGCAGCTCTTTGGCAATATCACATGGCCGATTGTGTCAAAGAAGTTCGACAACCTGAATCCGATTCCGCATCACCTGCACTGGTCGAAGTGGGAAGTGTACGACATCAACTCGTATGACAATCCGGGAGTCAGTCCGTCGCATTATCACACAACCGCGATGGGGCTTTACCCATTTGTGACGAAGGAACAGTTCCTCGCCTGTATGAAGAGTTTTGGAAAAGGCGAGTACAATGGTGTTCGCCATTTGTCGCCGCATGTGATGATGAAGCTTGATGACGGCTTCGTGATGCCGAACGGTGTCCTGCATTCCCCAACGGACCTCTGCACCCACGAACTGCACGTCACGATGGATGAGCACTTCCTGGCGGAAGACCTGACGCTTGACGGACGCATCGGTGCGAAGGATGCGTTTTACGCTTGCCGGGAAGTGGACTATCCGAAGGCTCACCATGAAGACTGGGAGTACCTGGTGGAGAAGTTCGACTTCGCAGCGAACCAGGATCCGGATTTCGTCCTGAAGAATTCACGCCCGGCGATCCCGGCGACTGAATTCAAGGGCACCGGAGTCGACGCGAAGTGGATCGTTTACGGAAACTTCCTCGGCGACCAGAAGTGCTCGATTCTTCGGCTCATCGTCAGCCCTGGTGCCAAGACAACGTTCCGTCCCGAGTGTCCAACGATGTTCCACACGAACGGCGGCAGCGGTCGCGTTGGAAAGCTCGACGTGCGTTATCACCAGAACATGATTCTTGGGCAGATCTATCCTGAGATCGGCTTTATCACCCAGGCGGCTCTGGCGAACGGCGGCGTCGAGATCGAGAACACGGGAACAGAACCGCTCGTGCTGACGTTCGACTTCCCGCAGTACGCACACAGCAAGACGCCAGGCGTCGCTTCTGCCTGATGCTGCGTAAACAGCGTTTTCGCCGGACCTTGGAGAAAACCTGTGCGGAGAAACTTGAATCGTCTAATGAGCAAGCTCATTCGGAAGCCGTATGCCGACCGCCTCGCCCGTCCGAGGGCGCGGCGGTCCCGAGCCCACACCTGTCACTCTGATCCCTGGAATGATGTTGTTGGCACCTGGGAGAGGCAGCGTTAGGCGCAGGGATTGAAGAAGCATGCCCGGCTGGTCGGTGGCACTGCCCTGTGGAACGGACGATTTCACTGGTTCCGGAGTGGCTGATTGGTTAATGGCTTCAGCCGCATTTTTTCGGTTAGCCCCAACGCACGACGCACCATCCATCCTTGACATCGAGCCAATGGCTTCCAGCGACTAATGACAAGCGAGCCAAGATCCGTTGCGGACTGAGTCAGGAGTCGAAAACCATCGCGGGTGACCAAAACGGTGTCCGAGTGCCGCACGCCGCCGATTCCATCAAGGTAAATCCCGGGTTCGATACTGATGACCATGTTTTCGGCGAGTCGATCGTCGCTTCCCTCTGCAATCCACGGACCTTCATGAGTGCCAGGACCGAAGCCGTGGCCGTTTCGGTGCAGCCGTTGTCGATCGGTGCCATAGCCCTTCTTTCGCAGGAACTCATTGACTCTGCCATCCAGCTCACTGCAAGGCGTTCCCGGTCGAATCAGTTCAAACGCAATTCGACGAGCCACCGTCATGGCATTGAATGCCTTTCTGGATTCTGACGATGGCGGGGCGGTAAAGTACGTTCGCTCACTCTCTGCCGAGTATCCATTGACTCTTGTCAACACCATTGCAACATGTGGGCCTTCGGAAAGTCGATCGCAGAGATCAGGAACAGAATGACGCATTGCGCTTCCGGGAGCTGCCAAGGTGGCCATCATGGTTTTGGTTGTCAAAGGCTCCCAGTCATGAACTTCGCGAATGATTCTGGAAGTGACCCTTCGCGTTTCCGCAAAGCCCTCCGCCACCGTGGCACCGTAATGGGATGTTGCCAGCAGTCGTTCAACACCATAGTCCGCGTACATGGCGGCTCGCTCGATCATCTTCACTTCCGTCCGCGACTTGACCAGTCGGAGACGCTCAACGAGCGGTTCAAGTCGCAATGAGTAGCCGGAGAGCTGAATGACAATCTCCTGCCGGAGAGTCGGCTCGATGCCGATTGATTGAGCATTACCGATTTGCTCGCCAAGCCGATCTGACCAGCGCCGGCCGTTGGGTGCAGGGTACTCCCAGTAGGTATGGATATCTTCGGGCGAAACGCCGTGAGCCTTCTTCATATGTTCATGGTCGAGCTTCGGGACGACCATTGTCATCGCTCCACGTGGGCGCACGGGGAGAAAGAAGGGTCTTTCCAGTGACTCAAAACCGGCGCCGGTCAGGTAGTAAATACTGTCGAAGGCCGACACAATAAACACGTCAAGACCTGCGTGCACTATGGCCGCCTGCAGTGCCTTGACCCGGCCCCGGTACTCATCCGGTTCGATTCGTAACATTTGGCTTCTCTGTCGGAAAAGAGAGTAGACCCATTCATCGCAGCGACGGCTTCCTCAGGACAATCGTGCAGCATACGATGGACTCGCCTGCTTCAAGATGATCGCCCGAATCGCGCAGTAGAAGACCACGCCGTTGAAGAGGTGCCAGAGAAAATGAGTGCCAAAGGGAATCCAGGCACACGCGACGGAATCAAGAGACCGAAAGGTAATGGCCACCGTGAAGAGGATTGCAACAAACCCGAGCAGTCGGCGATCGGGTTGACGCGAGATGTAGTGATACGCAGCAAGGCCGATCAGCACGGCCATCGTCGGACCGTACAGGATAGAACCATTCAGGTATGGCGGAGCCTTCAACATTAGCAGGCTGATCATGAGGTAACAAAGAACCCAACCGGTCGCAACCATCGGCTTCATTCCTGCACATCTCCGCAGATACAACCAGAGAAAGCACAGTTGAAACAGGAGAATGGGTATCAAGTCCATGAGACTCGCCCATGGCGTGGCAAACACGTGCCAGATCGCGCTTCCGATGCCAACGGTTGCTGCGAGGAAAGTCAACAGATGTATCTCAGATGTGCGAACTCTGTGACGGCCCGCCAGGTTCCACGCCTCAACGGCCGCCCAGATGAACACGAGATTGCTGATGGTGTTGAAAGGCTCTTCGAAAGGTCCGGAGCCATGCCGCTCGCAGTATTCATAGATCATGATACGCCTCGTTGTTTCAGTAAATGTCAAGGAAGGGAAATCCATCTTTCATCCGGAGTGCTGTCAGCCGGGAAATACACACGATCCGTCTACATATGTCCGCCGCTGTTGTCGTTTGCATGCACTCGTTCAAAGGAGTTCTTGTCGATTCCACGTCCCAGTTGGCGGTGGGCGAGAACAGCGGCGACTGAATCTGCGTAGAACATGCCACGCGTGGTGAGCGATACGGCGGCATCGGTTACATCCAGTAGCCCTTCGCGCTGGAGAACCTCCATTTCCTGCGTGAAGTCGTGGCAGACGTCGCTCCCGAGTGCGTCCTGATATCGCCGTCGATCGATTCGCAGCGCGGACAGTTGGCGAGTGGCATGCAAAAGTTTGAGATCGCTCGAAGAGAACTCGTAATACCGGTTCCAGGCAGGTCCGCCCCGCTGAACCGCCTGCAGGTACTCGACCGCACTTTCGGGATTCATTGTCTTCAGCGCAGATGATCCGGGTGTCTGCTCACTGCAGGAAATTCCCGACGGGCCGAATCCCAGCATGTCGAATTGATCCGGCTGAAAACTCATCAGCTCGTACATGTATCGCCGTGGATCATTTTGAAGATCACACCGTTCAAAATTCGTCAGCGTTGTCTGGCGGTAGCCCTGTGCGAGAAGATGCTCTCGCAACGCGTCCCAGTTTTGTGCGGACGTTTCATTGTCGGGCAGCGAAGACAGCAATTGGGCGTCTCGAGCCCATGACGCTGCCATTCCCCGGAAGAGGACCAGATGATAGAGGCAGATCTGGTCCAGCCCGAGATTCACGGCCTGCGAAACGTCGTCTCTCATTTCCGACAGCGACTGCCCAGGCAGATTGAACAGGAGATCGGCTGAGACAGTCATTCCGCGAGCATGAGCACTCGCGACAACCTCGGCAAACATATCAGGTCCGCCAAAGGCCAGTCGCCCCATTCGTTCCAGTCGGCTCCGCGAGAACGTCTGCACGCCCATGCTGACTCGAAAGTGACGAGCGACCAATTCCTGTGGCAGAATGTCGAGCAGCAATGGCTTACGGTTCAGGAAATACGCAGGCACACCTTCCAGTGTGACTTCAGCCTGCGAAAGGTCAAAGGTCTCATTGAGCTTGCGACACAGGTTTCGAAACGGGATGGCCGGTGTCAGGTTTGCAGTCCCACCACCAAAGTACAAACCCGGGATGGATCGTTGTCTCAGAAGCGGAGCCGATACCATGCGAGCATCGATTTCCTGAATCACTCCGTTGACCACCGCGGCCGCTTTCAGAGAACTGAAGTCCTCATGCGGAAAAGTGCAGAAGCCACAGCCGGCGATTTTGGGATTGCAGAACGAGTGCGGCAGGACACCGATCAGCAACTTACGATCAGGAGGATACTTGAGTGCAAATCTTTCGTGATTGGCCTCACTCAACTTTCGGACATCGTCGCTGGCATACGGCATCGCCGCAGCCAGTGGAAAGCCGTGCAACAGTCGGTGCCGTTGCGGCTTTCTCATCCGATGGTGCAGAAGTCCGTCCATGTGACGTGATTGGGTGTCGCACAATCGAGTATTGAGCACGCCATCGGCAGGGTATTCATGTTGCTGAAGCACTACAGATCTCCTTTTTTTGAATGGATGAACGCTGACTTCAGGAGCGTTGCGATCGGCGTTCCAAAGTCGCCTTAATTGTCGTAACAAGCATTCAGAAAAGGAGATACGTCGTTTTGATGGCAGAAAATCTTCCCTCAGCCAGTTGAACAAGGCGTGCAGAATATGTAGTCTCACATGCAATTCATGTAGGTTTGACTCCTCGGTGAAATCGAGACAGCTTATGGCGATTCTTTCAAGTCGGGATCTGCAGGTCGCGGAAGCGATTGGTCAGATTGGGTACTGCAATCCGTTTCTGCCCCAGCGATTGGAACTGGAACGCGCGGCTCTGGGCAGGGATTTTTGCTGTGCTGATCCAGTGATCAATCTTCCGCCCAATGCAGACCTCCAGACAATCTTCCCGAACTTCGTGGCGCTGCGAGAACGCGCGCAGGTTTTGTCGGAGACGATGCGAAGAAAGCTGCTGAGCGGCACGACTCCCACAGAGCGGGAACTTCGCATCTATCAGAACCTGGCCCTGTATCTGCTCTACAACCGCCACATGTCTTATCTGGACGCCGTCGCAACGACGCCTGCAAAAGGGGCGAAGAGCGCACAGAGTTCTGCGGCATGGAAGGACTTTCAGAGAGACTTCGCCGCGTATCTGCAACTTCCCGGACTTTCGGTGCCTGAACACTTTGAAGCTCGCCACAGCTTTGCCGTCTTCTTTCAGATTCAGCGTGCCTTCAATCAGATCTTTGCATGCATCATCGGCCGCTCGATGCCGATTGCCCGATTGCGCGCCGCTGTCTGGGAATCGATTTTCACTCATGACATGGGGCGCTACGCACGCGGCATCTACCAGTCCATGGGGAGCATTCCAACACTGATCACCGGAAGTTCCGGGACCGGGAAGGAACTGGTCGCTCGGGCGATTGGGATGTCGAGATACATTGAATTTGATGAGACCTTGCTGCGGTTTAAAGTCGATGCGAATGCTTCGATGTATTCCGTCAACCTCTCGGCACTCTCGCCGACGCTGATTGAGTCGGAGTTGTTCGGCCACATCAAAGGAGCCTTCAGCGGGGCCATTACCGATCGTCAGGGATGGCTGGAGGTGGCCGGCGAACAAGGGACCGTGTTTCTGGATGAGATCGGTGAGCTGGATCTTTCCATCCAGGTGAAGTTGCTTCGAGTTCTGCAGTCCGGCACTTTCGCACGGGTCGGTGACACGGTAGAACGCAAGTTTGAAGGCAAGTTCATCGTCGCCACCAATCGCGATCTTTCCCAGGAGATGGCGGCTGGCAGATTCCGCGAAGACCTGTATTACCGTCTTTGTGCCGACATGATTCAAACTCCCTCGCTGCGAGACCAGATTGCGGATTGTCCGGACGATTTGCTTCGTCTAGCCGAATTCTCGGCTCGGAAAATCCTGACTGACCTGCCGGAGGAGGCGAAAGAACTGGCAAAGGAAGCCGTCGACTGGATTGCCGTCCAGATGGGGCCGAACTATGCCTGGCCAGGCAATATCCGTGAACTGGAACAATGTGTTCGCAACGTGATGATCCGGAAGTCGTATACGCCAGTCCGGCAAAGTTCGATGGCCGTCGGCGGATCGGCACACGATCGCTTTGCTCGTGATGTTGCTGCCGGGCGGTTTACGCTGGAAGAGCTTATTGAACACTACGTTTCACTCGTCTACGCCGCCGAAGAGTGTCACTACGGCCGAGCATCAAAACGACTGAATATTGACTGGCGAACGTTGAAGCTGAAGCTGAATCCGGAAGTGGTCGAGACGCTTACCCGTCGATGATTTTTCGTGGTAAGGGAAATCAGATACCGCGATTCTGTCACAGCCAATTCCCGAGAGCATGCAGATATTCAGAATCCTCCGCGCGGTCTCGCCAACTCAGTGGAATGGCGTTGATTCCTAAGTTTCATGACGCAAGTACCGTCAGGGTCATTACTTTCCCTCGAACGAACGCCACCGCCCGGCTTCCCAGTCCAGCACGCCGGCCAGAAAACGTGTTTAGCAGTGTCCAGACACCTCGATTCGCTCAGGTGATTCAGAATTCTAAGTTCAGAAGCCTGTATTACATGCTTCTCGTGCGTTCATTGAATCTCTTGAACTGCCGTCTTGTCAGGGGGCAGGTGTTTGATGTTGAGCGAGATGTGGGCCATAACGCGGCTTGACCAGCGCAATTGGAGTTCCGCGCGCCCGTCGCGATTGATGTATTCTGCACGAATGCGATGCCGATGCCCGGCGAGGAGGTCGGTCACGAGACTTCGATTAATTGGACAGCCAGCCAAATGCACCAGACGCCTATCAATTCAGACCGCCATCTGCTCGCCGTAGTCAGGAAAAACGTGAAAGCGGTATCGATCGGTCATCCGCCGATTTCATTCAGAAGGTTGTGTCACTGATCAGGCACTTGAAGGATCGCTACGATCCACTGAGATCGCATTATCGGTAACCAAACGCTGCCGTGTTGATTAGACTGATCTGTCTGTTTATACACGAGCGGCACAACGCTAAAGAAAGTTCTGCAATGGTGAGTCCTTGCGCTGAACGAAGATCGGCCTGCTGCCTGATCGGTACTCTTTTCTGTCAGCTCTGTCTCAGCATGCTGTTATGCTCGAAAACATCCGAGGCCGATGAGATCTTTCCCGGCACAGACCAACTGACTGTTGATCGACCGTCCGATCAGGTCATGATCGAGGGCTTGAATGCGTTCTGCTTGCGAGAGTTAGCGGAATCCCCTCGGCTCCGATCAGAACGATGGAGGGACGATCTGAGCAGCCCAGTCGCGATGGAGAAGAGCCTGAAGGATCATCGAAATCGTTTCCAACGACTGATCGGGGCTGTCGATGCTCGTCTGACGTCGAATCCTTCTAAAATTCATGATTTTGAACTGATCACAACGCTGCACCAGTCCTCGATCCTTGCGAAGAACGAATTCCTGACGGTGCATCGAGTTCGATGGCCGGTTCTTGAAGGAGTCTCTGCCGAAGGATTACTCTTGGTTCCTCAGACAATACGTGCCGCGGTCATTGCATTGCCTGACGCAGATTGGACTCCGGAACTGTTCTGTGGACTGCAGGATGAACTTCCCGAGACAGCTCTGGTTGTCCGCCGACTTGCCGAAGCGGGCTGCATGGTGGTTGTTCCCATGTTGCTGAGTCGGAGTGATGAATTCTCTGGACATTCAGAGATCGGCTGGACAAATCAGTCGCATCGTGAATTTATCTACCGGCAGGCATTTGAAGTCGGACGACATGTGATTGGCTATGAAGTTCAGAAGGTCCTCGCCGCAGTCGATCTGCTGGAACGACACCTGAAATCCCTTCCAGCGAATCAGGATGATGCCGCTCCAAAGGTTGTTGATGCCAGGATTGGCGTTTTGGGTTTTGGCGAGGGAGGGCTCCTCGGTCTTTACGCCGCCGCATTAGATCCACGAATTACAACGTGTTTGGTGAGCGGCTATTTTCAACAACGTGAATCGATCTGGCAGGAGCCGATTTATCGCAATGTCTGGGGTCTACTGACGGAATTTGGTGACGCGGAATTGGCCGGCATGATTGCTCCGCGGAGACTGATCATTGAATCTTGCCGAACTGTGAAGGTGGCAGCGACTTCGGAAAAGCAGGAGGTACGCAGGGCTGTTGCAGCGCCCGGAAAAATAATAACCAGTTCGCTAAATTCGGTTCGTGCGGAAATCGGTCGAGCCAACGCTTTTTACCTGCTCTATGGTAAGCCGGAAGAGCTAACCTCGGTCGTCAGTGGCGAAAATGGAGACGGCCCTCCGGGGACTGAGAAGGCTTTAGTCGCTTTTGCACAGAAACTTGGTGTCCTGGAACAACTCGTGCCGCAGCCAACTCTCTGGACTACAAATTCACTCCAGGACAAGGATCAGGCAATCATCACGCAGAATGCGAAGGTGCGGGAGAAAGGGCAGCTCGATGAATTACAGGCTCATGTTCAGAACTTGCTGCTTCGTAGTCACCAGATACGTGACGCTTGCTGGCGTTTAAATCCGGCTGCGATCGACGAGTGGAACAGTCAACTTCCGGCGATGCGTGAATGGGTTCATAAGGAACTGATTGGTCAGTTGCCGCACATGCGGCTGCCGCCGAGGCCGCGTTCCAGAAGAATTCTCCAGAGCGAAGATTATGTCGCATATGAGATCGTGCTGGACGTCTTTGATGACGTGATCGCCGCTGGGATTCTGTTGATGCCAAACAACATTAAGGCCGGTGAGAAACGACCTGTTGTTGTCTGCCAGCACGGATTGGAAGGAACGCCGATGGACACCATTTCCCGTGAAGCTGAACACTATCGTTACTACAAATCATTCAGTGAGGAATTGGTGAAGCAGGGCTACATCGTCTACGCACCGCAAAATCCTTATCGGGGTGGAGACAAGTTTCGACAACTGCAACGCATGTCGAATCCTTTACAGCGTTCATTGTTCAGTTACATCATCGCTCAGCATGAGCAAACACTGGACTGGCTGGCCACGTTACCTCAAGTCGATTCCACACGGATCGCATTTTACGGATTGTCCTATGGTGGCAAGACGGCCATGCGAGTTCCGCCTCTCGTCGAAAAGTACTGCTTGTCAATTTGCTCCGGTGATTTCACGGATTGGCCACGCACGATGGCATCGAACAATGAGAAGTTCAGCTATCTGTTTACGTCGGAGTATGAGGTCTTCGAATGGAACCTCGCCCACGTGGCCAGCTACGCAGAACTCGCGATGCTGATGACACCTCGACCGTTCATGGTCGAAGAAGGGCATCGCGACAGCGGGCAACCGAGTGAATGGGTGGCCGGAGAATTTGGCAAGGTCCGCCGCCATTACGATCAATTAGGATTGGGCGACCGAGCCGTTCTGGAGTTCTTCGACGGCCCACACACGATTCACGGAAAGGGCACTTTCGAATTCCTTCGCCGCCATCTGAATCCGCCGGAGCAGCCGTAGTTGTCTGCATCATTGGCGGAACAGCGCAATCTGTCCGGTGATTGAACTGAAGCTCCGAGCAAAAACTGGACGGCTCGCACCGTGCCGCTTCAAAACAGCCGAATGGTAGCTGAGTTCACCGGAACTCAGCCACCATCGAGGAACACTAACACTACATATTGATCTCGTATCCCTTGCGATTCTCTCGCGACAGGAACGAGTTCGCCTGATCATCTCCGACAATCTCGCGTTTGACCGCATCCCAGTTCAAAGGACGGTTCAGACGCATCGCGATGTTGCTCAGGTGGCAAATCTCCAGCATACGATTGTGAGACCAGACGTCGGAGATCGGCTGTTTACGAGACTTCATTGCGTCCGTAAAGTTGGCCGTATGATTCTCGCTGACTGGACCACCGTAGACGGCTTCGATTGCCCCTTCTGGCAGTGGTTTGTCTTTCAATGCTTCAACAGGCTGGCCGGTGATCTTGCCACGATTTACAAAGAATCGACCTTCCGTGCCTTCGAACAGAATTCCATTGTCGCCTTCGCTGGTGATGATCATTTCCACATTGTTCGGCATGTCGACTTTGATCTTGAAGGTCGTTGCCGCGTTGTACTGATCATTCACAACCGGATGGCCATCCTTGTATTCAACGGGCAACTTAAACTCGACCGGCGTAACTTTGCTTGGACCGGTTTCTGTGGCACCAAGAGCCCAACAGGCGATGTCCACATGGTGAGCACCCCAGTCGGTGAGCTTTCCACCGGAATACTCATGCCAGTTTCGAAAAGCGTAATGGCAATTGCTGTGCAGAGGTACGCCGCCACCGTATCCAGTGCGCATTTCAGGGAGTGATCGATAGTCGACTTTCGGAGCTGGGCCGAGCCAGAATTCCCAGTCCAGCTCTTCCGGTACAGGAGCAACCGGAATCACGGGCGATGCTTCCATCCCATTGATCCCGCAGGTAACTCGTTTCACGGTGCCAATACGGCCCGCCTTGACCAGAGCCACGGCCTGCAGGAATCGCTGGTCTGATTCCGTACGCTGCATTGTACCGACCTGGAACACGCGGCCGGTTTCCTTCACCACTTTCTCGATCAACTTGCCCTCAGCAATTGTGAGCGTCAGCGGCTTCTCGCAGTACACGTCCTTGCCGGCATACATCGCTTCTACAGCGATCTTTGTGTGCCAATGATCAGGTGTGGCAATCATGACCGCATCGATATCTTTTCGATCAAGGATCTTGCGATAGTCTTTGTAGGAATCAGGTTTCTTACCCTGGCCTTTTTCAACATTCTCTACGTTGACACCGAGGACCTTCGAATCAACATCCGCCAAGGCTGCGAAGTCCGCAAACTTAAACGACTTGCTTGTAATGGTCCAACCCTGATTTCGAAGCCCAATCGTTGCAAAGACTGGCCGATCGTTGGCGGACTGATAGCCGAATGCTCGATTCGCCGATGGAACAAGGACAGCAGCCGCTCCTGCTGCCGCAGCAGACTGCAGGAAATGACGACGAGTGGACTTACGAACAGACATCAGGAAACTCCTTTGGGGATGTGAATTACGAACAGAATGTGGGAAGAATGAGTGCAGGTTCGCAGCATTGCCGCTGACTTCCGGCATCTATATCAGGGCAGAATTTGTACCCTTACGGCAAGATAGTAACCAAAATTGACGACGATAGAACTATTGCGATAACAACATTTCTGCAGAGGGTAATTCAGCTGTTTCAAGAGCTGAGCTACTCCTTTGGACTGCGGCAGCCTGCTGCCGCTTTCCCGTCCACAGCAGGCTGTGGACGATCCTCCTGCAGGAACGACCGTCAATGTCTTAAGCTGGCAGCGGGCTGCCGCAGTCCGAGAGGGGAAATCACGCAATGATCTCATGGATCGGTTCACCATGATCAATATCAAGTCGTTTGCGTCCCGGGATTTCCATCTGCCGTGAATCGAGCCCGAGTTGTTTCAGAATCGTGGCATGAATATCGGTAACGTAGTGACGATTCTCCGCCGCGTGGAATCCGATCTCATCCGTCGCTCCGTGGACGACTCCGCGCTTCAAGCCACCGCCAGCCATCCAGACCGAGAAGCCGAAGATATGATGATCGCGGCCGTCAGATCCCTGTGAGCCGGGAGTACGACCAAACTCGGTGGCGAAGACAACCAGCGTGTCATCCAGAAGTCCTCGTCGATCCAGATCTTCCAACAAGCCGCCGATCGGCTGATCGACCGCCAGTGAATTGTTTGTGTGGTTTGCTTTCAGGCCACCATGAGCATCCCAGGCTCCGGCTCCGCCAGCCCCATGCTGAATCTGAATAAATCGCACACCTCGCTCGACAAGTCGTCGGGCCGCGAGCAACTGCATGCCAAAACTCTTGCTGTGAGCTTTGTTGATCCCGTAAAGCTCCTGAGTCTCTGCCGTCTCCTTGGAGAAATCAACGACTTCCGGCACCGACTGTTGCATTCGAAAGGCCAGCTCATACGAAGCCACTCGCGCGGCCAATGCCGGATCCTGAGGATATTCTTCGCTTCGCAGAGAATTGAGTTGCCCGATCAGATCTCTGCCGATCTTCCGAGCGTTGAGGGAGAATTCTCGTTCAGGCCGACTGAAGTCCAGCGGATTGTTGGGATCGATGCGCATTGGAACCGCATCGTGAGCTGGACCAAGATAATGGCCGTCGCGTTTATTCCAGTATTCTCGACTCCCAATCGAAATGTACTGCGGCAAATTTTCGTTCAGCGAGCCCAGCCCATAATGAATCCACGCGCCAAGATTGGGGAAATCGCCATCATTCGAATGACGTCCGGAATGAAACTGCGTTTGAGCCCCGTGGTTGCTGTCAGTGGTCCACATTGAACGAACGATCGACAGTTTATCGACGTGCTTCGCGATGTGAGGAAACCAGTCACTGACCTCAATTCCACTTTGACCGTGTCTTCTGAATCCCACCTGCAATGGGTACAGCAGGTTTCGTTGGTTACCATTTCCATCCGGAACAACAAGCCGTTCAAGAGCCAGCTTTTTCGGGTCCTGTGCCTCCGCAAATGGCGTTTCTGCAATCGTCTTGCCGCCGTACTTCGTCAACATCGGTTTCGGATCAAAACTCTCCATGTGGCTAAGACCGCCATTCATGAACAGCCAGATTACGCTCTTCGCTTTCGGCATGGAATGAGGATGCCCGGTTGGTGGAGCCCATCCACCGTCGCGTGCGTAGCCATCTCTTTGCAACAATGCCCCAAGAGCCAGACTGCCGAAACCCATCGCGGAATTCAGAAGGCAGTGGCGACGGGAAAAAGCAGAAGGGGAGAGGGGGAGATGGGGAGAGAGGGAGGTGTATTTCATGGGAGGGTCCATTTTTCTGAATGGTGAATCATATGGACTATCATCGCGACAACTTCGTCATAGCTGCTGTAAAGCTGACGCACGAGATCGCGATCGGCATATTCACATTCGACTGCAAACTGAAGCCAAACTTGACTCTATGCGGCTTCGGCCTCGCTGTCACTAAGTTTACTGATGAACGCTGCTTCATAACGACGTTTTCTCCACGCTTCGGCCATGTTCGCACAGACAGATCGTGATGATCGGCGAATTTGATCAACCAGGGAGTATCGTTCTTCCGCCGGAAATGACTTCGATAACGCGAAAACCTCCATCGCCAACGAAAATGCCTTCTTGTAGACATCCAGCTCAGTGTGTCGAACAATTTTCATTCCCAGCCTCCTCTTCTCCTACTCTCCTCTTCTCCTAATCTACCCTACCTCAGCGTGACAAAGTCGTTGTGGTTGATCAATGCCCAGATCAGATTCGTGCGAGCCGTGTCCGGTGAATTACCCTCCGCCAATTCTCGCCACGATTTCATCGCGGCCATGCTGGCGGCAACTTCGGCGTCAGTGGGATTAATCCCTGTTACAACTCGAAACGCCTTTCGAACAAAGTCGGCTTCGTCAGCAGCGCCTTCAGAAAGCCTCAGAGCAATTTGCTTTGACGAATCCAGAGCCAACTGACTGTTGCTTAGCGCAAGAGCCTGCTGAGGAACGATACTCTGCTCTCGCCGATAACAATCTTTGACCAGAGCTTCATCGAATGTTGTCAGAAACAGATTTCGCTCATTGTTCGAGTGAAAGAAATAGAGGCTCCGCCGAGTCGATGTGGCCTGTTGATCTGAAGGGATGGATGGTCCGCCGATTGTGGAGTCCAGAGTTCCTGCCATTGAAAGCAACGAATCTCGCACAAGTTGCGACTCCAGCCGAATCGGGACTCGCCGCCACCAGTAACGATTCTCCGGATCGCTCATAAGACTGGGAGAGGGGGAGATAAGAAGATCAGGAGACGATGCTGTCGCCACTGCATTTGTCTCCCTATTTCCGTGTCTCCCCAACTCCCCCTCTGCAATTCCTTGTGTTCGGACAGAGGAACTCAGGCGATACACAGCCGATTCCGCAATCAACCGATGCAGGTGCTTCATACTCCAGCCACTTTCGATTAGCTCGGCCGCCAACCAGTCGAGCAGCTCCTGATTCACGGGCGGAGTCCCTTTGCGGCCAAAGTCGAACACTGTGGGTACCAGTGGCTGTCCCATATGTCGAGTCCAGATATGGTTCACTGCCACGCGAGCCGTTAATGGATTACGGCGGTCTGTCAGCCAGTGCCCCAGTGCCGTTCTTCGACCCGTGCTGGTTGAAGAAAACTTGACCTCGGGATCATCCTTGCCTGAATTGAAGAAGCGAGTCGGCGCCCAGGCCGCACCAGTCATTCGCGTAAACTTCTCCTCAGGTTTAATCTCAGCCTGCAACGCCGCCAGTGACTTCTCGTGAGCCATGCGAGCATCCTCGACCGTCTTTTCAGCCGCTGCTCTTTTATCACCGGCGGCAGAGAGCAGGGCCTTCTCAGCCACCGCGAGAGCATGCGCATTCTTTTCCGCCTGAACCCGGCGTTCTGCCATGATTGCTGCAGCGGATTTCTCGGGCCGTGACGCGTCTGCTGGATCCCATTCTGCTCGCTGAGCATCCGCGCGTTTCCGGGTGCTTTCGAGCTCCGCGTCTGCAACCACCAGAGCCGCTTCAGCAATCTTCAGATCAGCTCGAGCACTTTCAGTCGCGGCCTGAGCCATCTGGTGCGTCTGAGGACTGCTCAGAGGATCAGAGCCCGGCATTCGCAACGGAAGCTTTGGATCAAGAGGGCTGATTGTGAACTCATGAAAAGCACAGATTGCATCAAACGTGATCAGTTGCAACGCGCCATCGTTGCGGGGCAAAGGTGATTCCCATGCGATCACAGGTTCGTCATCCAGTGAGGCGTTGATCAGGGTATCTCGCACCTGAACTCGAAGGGTATAGGTTCGATTCAGTTCAATTGGCATGGCTCGAACAGCTTCGCCACCGGGATACATCCATTGACCACCTCGATGCCATGCAGCCTGCACCTTCGAGCCGCCTGCAACTGCACTGACGTAAACATTCTGCTCACTGTCTGTTGCAGCGGCTTGTTGCGTTGGATCAGCCTGAGTCGCATCGAACGTGATACCAACGCTCCGCCACTGACTGCCTCCCAGAATGGTAAATCGCAATGAAGCGTCGAAATCGCGAGGCGGTTTTTCGAGTAGTCTCAGGGCTGCTCGAGTCGGGCCATCCATCTTTTGTTCGAGTTTTCCGGGAGCATGCGTCCAGTTGCCACCAAGCGGCTTCCATCGAGCCACGTCCAGCGTTTCGAATTTTTCTGTTAGCAGAGGGCGCAGCTTGTCATGCTCGGTGAGCTTGCTCTCTTCGTCCTTCTTCATCAGCTCGGCCTCTTTGGATTCCGCAGCCTGCAGTTTCTGCTGAGCATTCTGCACTTCGGCTTTGGCAGCCTCAGACCGGTGCTGTGCATTCGATATGTAGGCTTCAAGGACCCACGGCCGACGTTCTGGCTCTCGGGCTTCTTCCGGAAGCGTCACGGGGGAGATCGTGAGATCTGCAAAACTCAGCAATTGCGGAACACCCGGCTGGATGACTCGGGATTTGTCCGGGTTTCTTTCATCGCCTCGAACGTACATGTAAGTGGGCTCGTCGGGCAAACCGTCAAAGATTCGAGGAATTCCATCTCGAGTCAGGTCCGGCTCACCCGGCACGACATCCAGTCGCACATGGTACGGTTCAAAGAACGCTCGCAGCCGATAATAGTCTTCCTGTGCGATCGGATCATACTTATGGTCGTGGCAACGCGCGCAGTTCATCGTCAGGCCGAGAAATCCCTTGCTGACATGTTCAACCGTTTCTTCCATCCATTGCGGTCGGTTGAAGAGCCAGTAGTTTCGCGCGAGATATCCAGTGGCCCGGAGTTTCGCGAGATCATCTGGATACATTTCATCTGCCGCCAGCATCAGGCGAATCATCTCATCGTAGGGCGTATCTGCGTTTAAGGATTCGACGATCCAGTCGCGCCAGTGCCAGATATGTTTCTGGCTGTTACGCAACTGGTCTCCAAGTCCCCACCAATCGCTGTATCGCCAGATGTCCATCCAGTGACGCGCCCAGCGTTCGCCGTGACGAGGATCATCGAGCAGTCGCTTCACGGTTTGCTCATACCAGAGCGGTGATTGGTCCGCTTCGCAGGCGGCGATTTCTTCCGCCGTCGGAGGAATACCGATCAGATCCAGATGCAGACGTCGCAGTTGAATAATGCGCGGAGCTTCAGGCTGAGGCGTGAGACCATGTTTCCGCTGCTGTTGCTCGAGAAACGCATCAATCGGAGTACGGCACCAGTCAGAAGAATCAGCGGGTACCGCCGGTCGAACGATTGGCAGAAACGCCCAGTGTTTCGCAGGATCAGCTTCTGGCTGCTCATCTTGAGGTGACTTTGCTCCACCAGCGATCCAGCGGCGAATCAGCTCAATCTGTTCGACGGTGAGAGGCTCGCCTTCTTCAGACGGCGGCATTCTCTCTTCGGCATTTGTTGCGGCGACACGCTTCAGGAGAATGCTGCTGTCGGCCAATTCCCCGGCGACCACTGCAGCTCCGGACTCACCGCCTTTAATGGCCAATGCGGCCGTATCCAGTCGCAGCCCGGCTTCTTGCTTCAGGGCTCCATGACACGCATAGCAACGATGCTGAAGGATCGGCTTGACCTGCGTCAGATAATCCACGGGCTCATCTGCGGCGATCACATCAGAGACGCAGAGCAGGGCAGCCAGCCAAATCAAAACAGTCACACGTCCCGTGACGCAAAAGACTCGCGCATCGGAGTTCCACGGCCGCACAAAAGACGAAGCTTGAGGCATGACGATTCATCATTCGTTGAAAGTTGTGGAACGCCGTTCCGAATTTCTGAACGAGACTTACGGCACAAGCTTACCGTCAATCCGAAGGCCATTGAAGCCTCCGTAGATTCCCGTCCCCCATCGAACAGACTTCAGCTTGGGTTGCTGTTCAAGCTTTTTGGCTAATGCCCCGGAAATTGCTGTCGACCCGATCCTTTTTCCGTCCTGCGAAATCGTCATCTCACGACCAGACACCGTGAATTCAAAAACGGTCGCGCCAGATGTCCATTCCGCCTTTGCACCCAGATGACCGGGGACCTTCATGCGATACACAGAACCATAGGACTTCCATTTATCATCCGCCAGAAACGGAAACGCTTCAGCGTTCCATTCGCACGGATACTTGGCCGACGTGGAAACAAACAGACTGTCACCGCCGGTCACCAGGCTTGTGATACGCTGGCCCCAGAGATTGCTGACGTCATGCCCGCGATTTTCCACGTCGTAAGGATGCACGGTGTCCTTCGATAACTTCGGATGGGAAAACATCCTCTGCTGAAAACGCCATCGTTCAGCATCCGGGCTGTAACGCCAGACTTCGCCCCACGGCCAGATGCCGGCAAACAGTTCGCCTCCGCAAATCGCTGTCGTCTGCGCTTCGCGAGAACTGCTGGTGACACCTTCCAGCAACAGCGGCCAGTCAGCTCGATCGGTAATCGTGGTTCCGTTGTATTCAAACAGTCGCCCGGTGGGGTACTGTCCCATTAGCAGCCGATCATTCAGCGCCACCGTTGAGTACAACTGATAGCTGACGCTCATATTGGGCAGCAGCAGCATGCGCCATTTGCCGTTCTCCAGAACATAGAAGCCACCGATGTTGGAACCGGTCACGATCTGTTTCCCAAACTGGCCCCACGCGAATGTCGTCTCGCCAACAACCGGCAATGTCAGAACGATGGCTTTTGAAAGATCGACTTCGGATTGCTCAGAAGTCCACGGGCAGGCATAAAGCTTGCTGAAGCCATCGTCGTCACTCACAAATGACCGATAAGCACCATCGCGGCGATCGACGTGATAGAAACACATGTACCCATCAGCATAGAAAAACAACTGGTAACTGCCGCTGGCCGGTTTTTGAAGAATCGTGCGACCATCATATTGAACAGTGCTGTCGCCAAACGTCAGCAGCCCCGAACCGACTCGCATAGTCTCTTCGGTTCCGCCCACTTCCGGAGCCGCCTGCCACTGTTTCGCGGCCGGGTTCCACGCTCTGACGCCGCCGTATGTCGAATACACAACATCATCACGAGTGTAGAGATAGGTTCCGCAGAGATTGTTCGGCCGCGGCAGCAGTTCTACATCAACGTCCTCGTCGCTCTGCGTGGAACGAACATAGAACTGAATCGCATGCCGATCGGCTCGATAGCGAGTGTTATAGCCATTCTGAAAACCGGCTCCGATCGTGATTGAACCGTCTTCGCTCTGCACTTCAAAGAGTGACCCGAAGTTCTGGCCAATATCTGCTCCTCGGTCGACGGTGACCTGAAACGTAGTGGAGTCTTCAGGTTGCTGAAACACCGCAGGAGTGTATTTCGCAATCATCAAGTCCTGTGCTTTGGACGCTGACCATGAGACAACATCCGCACTGACGATGGTTCCGAAAGACAGTCGGCCTGAGTCCGTTCGCAATTCGGTGAGCGAACCAAATCCCACGTTTGACTGAGCCCGACAGAGGGCGATACCACCAATGCATGCCACGATGGCAAGCGATCGCAACACACGGCACAATGAGTTCATAGATGGCTCACAAACAGGAGAGGAAGCTTACTTTTTCCGAAGATCCATCCTGCAGTCTGAATCGGGCGGCACAGGCTCTCCGACTTTCTCTGCAGGGTGGTTGAATAGATACTGCCACACTGCTTCATGCAGGAATTTACCTGACGCATCCTTTACCGCAGCACCGCCTGGGACTACGGAACTATGAGCCCGCTTCTCGTCATTCCTGACATCCGCGTTCGTGATCAGACGCCTTGTATTTCCGAACGGAGCTGGCACCTGATCGACATTGATAATCGGTCCGAACTTTGACAGTCCGAGCAATTGCCAGCTTCGGCAATAGTGGTCACCACTCCAGCCACCATCGAGCACATGACTGAATCCGAAGAATCGATTCTCGCTGGTAGCTGACGGCAGACCCTGCCAGCTTTCATACTGATCGCGCGGCCCGCAGAACATCACAACTCGGTCAACTTTCTGATGTTTTGCAAAGCGGGCGGCCGTTGTCGAACCATGTGAACTCCCGGCCATGATCACTCGATCCCAACGCAGCCCGTTATTCGTGCTGTTGATGAAATATCGCCATTGTCCCTGAGGATTCTCTTTATCGAGCCACCTCACGAACTGAAAGGCTCGCTCCATCATTCCGTCGGGCTTCGGGATGGAGACAACGTCACTAAAGTCTTCTCCGGTGGCCGCTTCAAGTCGGATCTTCCCAAGGAAATACTCATCCGTCGGCGCGGGCTCTTTTCCGAATTTTCCGAACCAACCGTTGGCATAATGCACCTGAATGCCATGCAAGCCGTATCCGGAAACTCGTTCGAACAAGGGCGGACTGTGCCCCATGAGCCAAATCACGAGCTTGCCCTGCGGAGCGACGCGAGTATCCACAACGGCATTCTGAAGATCTTGCGGCTTACCATCTTTCTCGAAGACGAATTCAATCTCCGGATGCGGCTTTGTTCGCGGATCAATCTGGCTCGCGCGAGCTTTCAGTTCATATCTTTGCGGCGTCTTATCCTTAAACTGCAGTTCCGGCTCCGCACCATCAGTCACAGTCTCAAGTGTTACGAGGACAAGACAAGCGAGCACACAGGTGTGGCGATGGTAATTCATTTTCAGCGATCTCCGGATTTCGATCAATTCATTCAGCCTCGCATTGCAACAAAGCCTGGACGCAACATCAAGCGACGAATGTCGCTCTGTGAATTAACCGCCGCGCCTTCCATTCTCGTAAATGTGGCATTCTTGTTTGAATGGTGCTCGCACAGCCACAAACGACGTGACGAAATGCTTCAGCCTTTCGGCTGTGATAACATCTGGTTTAGAAACTCTGGCGTAAAGCCCGACACGGCAAACAGTCCGTTGTCGATTGGCTTTGCCTTAAAGACCAGACCACGAGTTCGAGTGGTCCGCCAGTGCCATTCCAGAAGTCGTCGCAGCATGTTCCTCGTGGTGATTGCCCCAATAAGCATCACGACTGGCCACCATGACTCAAAAGAGAAAATTGCTGAAATCGACCAGGGAGCTGAACGGGAGATAAATCCAACAAGAACGATTAGAAAAGGCAACGAAGTGACGAAAACTAACAACCCAGCCATGAACCAGGCTGGACGCCGTCGTTTCGACAAATAGCCATGAACTCGGACGGGCGACTTCATGAAATGCCACGGCAATACTATCATCGCAGTGAGGCAGACAGGGCCAAAGACCAAGAGCTTTCCTGGCCACGATGACATGGATATGGCATCAAAACGAAACAACAGAAAGTAGGCAAAAGCGATAAGCACCATCGCAATACAACCGACGACAACTTGCAGTCTCCACAGCCAAACTGGCCGAGCGAAAATGATACTGCCGAATTCGACAAGATCCTCCGTCTCCGTCGTCTGCAGACAGACCTTCGGCAGTTTTAACAACGGTCCACAGATGATGTGACTTTGATCAACAATAAACTCACCTTTCGACGTATCAAACCGCGAAGGTCCTTCAACAGCATACAGATTGGGTTGTTCAATGGGCATTGATGTGAGCGACCTGTAGCGGACCACACTAACCAGGTGGAACATCTCCTGACCCTGTGCAGCATATCAACCACGAAGTCGCCCAGCGACCTTTAACGATCGCGATGACTTACAGTGCGTCGAACCAACCTGAATGCTACGATGAACTGAGACGTTTCGCAGCAGAGCGACACATTTCGCACAGGAGTCATCCATGCCGTTACACGACTGGTCACGCGTTGAGTCCGGGATCATTCACGATTTTCATACCGCATGGATCACGGAGATTCGCAACGCACTCAACGCCGGGCTGTTGCCTAAAGACTATTATGCTGTTGACATCTACCTTGAACACGTCGCCAGAGGCATGCCACTTCCGGATATGCCGATCTTTCTGAACCCCGATCGATATGTCAACGTTCCAGTCGAAGCCACTTACCTCGAAGCATGGAAAGGCATGCCGAGTTTCTGGCGCGACGTTGTCGTCGGAAAGTCGGCTGGTTGAACCAGGAAGTTGATACTCTGGCGAAGTCCAGTTCGCCTCTTTGGTAGCGGCGCTGCCTCGTTGGGAATTCGGCAGCCGATGTTCGGAACCTCAAACAGTTCAGAAAAACTTTGTCAGACTTCCACTTCGATGGGAGTCATAAAAGTATGAACGACGCCGAGGTCAAACACGAAGCCTTCATCATGCTGTTCATGGATTGTCACAATGGCCAAGAAGATGCCAGCCGAGAAAGCCTTGGCAAAGAAAACCGGCGGCTTGAAACCGAAAGAGTCGTCTGCCTCTTTCGCATGGATGACGACTACAATTGAGCAGGCTTGCAAGTCGCAAATGTTCTGCACCAGTGGAACGCTTTCGCCGATAGATCCGGGACTTGAAGTCGTCGGAGTGGGGCCAGTTCGTTTGCCTCTGAAACCTGCAATGGCAAAATCGCTGATCGCTGCCGCCCGGATTGCTCCCTTCGGCAAAGGCACTGAAACGCTTGTCGATACTAAAGTGCGAAAAACGTTTGAGATTGATGCATCGCAGATTCAATTGTCAGCGACCTCGGAAAAGACAATTGACGAAGTCGTCTCACGAGTCGCAACAGACCTGGGGCTGACCGATCTGCAGCTTCGTGCCGAGCCCTACAAGGTGTTGTTGTACGAACGAGGCGGGCATTTTCAACGGCACCGCGACAGTGAAAAGATCGATCGCATGGTGGGCAGTTTGATCGTCATGCTGCCTTCGGGATTTTCCGGGGGCGAGCTGGTGATTCGGCACGAAGGTGCTCGAGAGACCTTTTCATTTGAAGCCGCGCGTTCAGAATCAACACCGAACTATGTCGCATTCTACGCCGACTGCGAACACGAAGTTCTTCGCGTGGACACCGGACGGCGATTGCCGACATCGGTCGATGCGACCGGAGCAGTTTGGGGCGTTGTACAAAAGCCGTCAAGAATGACTATTCCTCTGGAACTGAAAATACCTGTCGATGCACGACGGCGGCAACGGCTGCTCCCGCGATGGGGGCAATCCAGAAGAGCCACATCTGCATCAGCGCCCAGCCGCTGACGAATATCGCCGGACCCGTTGAGCGTGCCGGGTTGACTGACAGATTGGTCACCGGTATGCCAATCAGATGGATGAGTGTAAGACCAAGGCTGATGGCGATGGGCGCAAATCCCTGCGGGGCACGCTTGTCAGTGGCACCGAGGATGATCAATAGAAACATGAATGTCAGGACGAACTCAGCCACGAATCCGGCCATCAGTGAATACTGCCCAGGCGAATGTTCGCCGTAGCCGTTGGACGCGAATGGGTGTAGTCGCGAACGATTGCGCGAATGGGTAGTTTAGGTTATTGTGGTGACTTCTGGTTCTAAAAGACACGGAGGCAACACAATGGATCTTGAAAA
>JBIIIF010000154.1:0-16883 GCA_044235005.1 Planctomycetaceae bacterium
ATCGGTCGCCGCCTGAAACAAACGGGAGCCCGATGGAAAGTCCGCCGTGTCAACCGAATGGCGGGGCTTTGCTCCATCATGTACAGCGATCTCTGGAAAACCTACTGGAATGCCGCATAAGCCATTCAACCGAAATCCGCGACTGCACCCGAAGACGGGGCGGATGGAGGTTCCGCTGGCGATGGGGGTAACGGGCTGCTAGAGTCCTCAACGTTCTTGACCTTCATTGCAGGGATGCCTCATGAGTTCTTCCGGCCCGATGTCCGATTCAGGCACTGTTGTTCGATCGGATGCTCCAAGATCGATGCTGTCTGTTGCGTTCTGGAGCTTTCTGCTGACTCAGTTTCTGGGGGCGTTCAACGACAACTACTTTAAGCAGATGGTCCTGTTGACGTGCGTTAGTCAGGTGGCGAAGGCCACGGGCGAAAGTGCTCCGGATCGTCAGCCGCTTGCTCTGGCGGCTTTCGCGATTCCATTCATCCTGCTGTCCGGGCTGGGCGGTTTCCTGTCGGATCGATGCGCCAAGCAACGCGTTATCGTGGGCTGCAAAATTGCGGAAGTCGGCATCATGGGCGTTGGGCTGATGGTACTTCTGATCGACGGACTGTCCGCGGACGCACAGTTATTGAGTCTGATTGGCGTACTCCTGCTGATGGGTGCTCATAGTGCGATTTTCGCTCCGTCGAAGTATGGAGTGTTGCCGGAGCTGTTCCGCGAAGAACAACTGCTGCCCGTGAATGGGGCCGTGCAGATGACGACGTTTCTTGCGATCATTTTTGGAACAGCCGGAGCCGGGATTGCGCTGGATCAGATTCAACGATCCATGTGGATTGGCAGTCTGATCGCGATGGGAATTGCCGTGATGGGAACAGCGGCTTCATTGCTCATTCCTCGCACTCCGATTGCGCAGCCGAACCTGCAATTGAAACTGGAGGATTTGTTTCTGCCGCGAGAGATCGCTCACTTGATTCGCCGGGATCGAGGTCTCCTGCTGGCGATTCTGATTGCCGCGATTTTCTGGTTTCTGGGAGGAGTGACTCAGATGTCGGTCAATACGCTGGGAAAAGCCACGTTGAAACTCAGCGACACGCGAACCAGCTTGATGGTAGCGGGGATTGGGTTTGGAATTATGGCGGGCTGCATTATCGCGGGATTCCTTGGAAAAGGACAAAGCGGTCCGCGTTGGGTACTGATCGGCTCGTGGCTGCTGATGATCTCGCTGTCGCTGATTGCGTTTCTGGGCAGCGGTTTGGCCGGGGTTGCTGCCAACGCCCAAGCGAAAGATCAGGCGATTCTTGTCAGTCTCCTGTCGGCCGATCTGCTGGAATGGAGCCTCCGTTTCGGCATGGTGTTTCTGGGCGTTTCCGCCGGGATGTTTGTGGTTCCGGTGCAGGTGTTTTTGCAGCAGGCTCCTCCGCCGGAGTTCAAAGGACGACTGCTCGGTGTGCAGAATCTGGTCACCTGGATCGGAATTTTGCTGTCGGCGGCGTTTGTTGGCGTTGCCGGGATGGTACTGCGAGGAATCGCTGGGCCGAACGGGGATGCTCGGCATCAATGGGCCGTGTTTGCCTCTTTGGCGTTGTTGATGGTTCCGGTTTGCTTGTTTTATCGATTGCCAGAGGCTCGTCACGGGGAACTCTGAATTTTCCGAAAGCCAGTCATTTCCTGCAGATTCCGAAGTCGAGTGATTCGGTGGGGTTGAAGTCCCGCCAGCGTTTGCTGTAGTACGCGCACAGGCGCGGGATGCGCGATGACAGCCCGGCTGAACTCTGGATCGCCAATGCGGCAACCAGTCGGGAATTTACTGTCAAAGAGTAGATACAGGATTTCGGATCATCCTCATGCATCGTATTTTTATTTCGGGGATCGGTGTTGTCAGTTGCCTTGGTAACGACCGACGAACATTTTGGAACAATATCATCAATAGTCAGTGCGGGATTGACCGTCTGGCGTTGCACGACACCACGGATCTGGAAGTCAATATTGGCGGCGAAGTTCGCGATCTGAATGAAGATCGTATCAACGTCAACGACCTCGTATCGACTCGCAAAATGGACCGTGCCAGTCAGTTTGCGGTCCATGCGGCTCATGAAGCCCTGGAAGATGCTGGGCTGCCGACAAAGGATATTGGCGAAAACGCAGCCGTGATCATTGGCGCCGGTCTCGCAGGTCTGGAAACCTATGAGTTCCAGATGGAACGGATGTTGACCAAGGGACCGTCGCGAGTCAGCCCGTTCACAATTCCGATGCTGATGCCGAATGCTCCTCCGGGAAATATCAGTCTGGCGTTCGGAGCTCGCGGAACCTGCTACACCACCAGCAGCGCGTGTTCGTCGTCGGGACATTCGATGATAGACGCGATGGAATACCTGCGTCGCGGTGATGCGGATTTTGTAATCACCGGCGGTACCGAGGCATCGCTGACTCGGCTGGGAATTTCGTCCTTCGTCAATATGAAGGCGATGAACAAGACGATGAACGATCGTCCGAAGGAATCCATGCGTCCGTTCGATGCGGATCGTGGCGGATTTATTATGGCGGAAGGTGCGTCCGTTTTGATTTTCGAAACGGAAGAGCATCTGCGAAAGCGTGGCGGCAAGGCGTGGGCAGAAGTTCTGTCAGGTCGGTCGACCAGTGATTCGTACCATCTGGTACAGCCTGATCCGGAAGGACGCCAGGCTGTAAAGGCAATTAAGGCAGCTCTGCAGAAGGCGGGACTGAACCCTGCGGATATTGCTGATGACACTTATGTGAATGCTCATGGGACCAGCACAAACTTCAATGATGCGATGGAAACGGTTGCATTGAAGTCTGTGTTTGGCGAGGACGCTCACAAACTGCATATCAGTTCA
Organism: Planctomycetaceae bacterium; assembly: GCA_044235005.1. Taxonomy (GTDB): domain Bacteria; phylum Planctomycetota; class Planctomycetia; order Planctomycetales; family Planctomycetaceae; genus SXXK01. The sequence continues at coordinate 2,853 of JBIIIF010000154.1, forward strand.
ACCAAGGGGATGCTCGGTCACATGATCGGAGCGGCCTGTGCCATCGAAATGTCGGCCTGTGTGCTGGCGATGAACTCGGGCATTCTGCCTCCGACGATCAACTACACGACTCCGGACCCAGCCTGCGATCTGAACTACATCCCGAACAAGGCGATCAGGAAACACGTCAAATACTGCATCAACAACAGCTTCGGCTTTGGCGGTCACAATGTATCGCTGGTGGTTGGACGAGTGGACGATGAGACATTGAAGAGGACCGATTTTTGATTTGGTTGAGTGTTGAGGGCTGGTGTTTACCGCCCAGCCGGAGGCGCCGGCTTAATGACGATCACAGGACGACTCATTGCCAGCTGTGAATTCCTTAGCCGTGCGAATTTCATGCAAGTACACTTCATTGCGAGTGTACCTGCGTTTTTGACTGAGTTTCACAGCCAGTGGATCCCACCTCGGCAGGATAAGACTGTTGATTTAATCCTAACCCGAAGCGTCCGTTTTAAAGTTGCGAGTTTGGGGCCATCCCAACCCGAAACGTAAGTGAGGGATTGCGATTTCGCGTTTCTCCAATCTCTCAGTAAATCCCTCGCTCACGCGTCGGGTTGTAATGATTCCCCTCGTTCTCGCCGGGCTGATCTTCGGAAGTCTCAAAAGCGCAACTTCAAAAAGCGTCAGCGAGGGATTGTTGTTGAAGACGCGGCAAACCTTTCCCCTCACTTACGTTTCGGGTTGTGAAAGCCCAGTAAATCATCAGCACGAGAATCGCAAGGACACGGGCAGCTTCCAACGTGCCCATGGTCACCAAACGCGAGAAACAGGACACGCCTGTCCTGTTTAGGGTCGACTAAGTGCTGTTAATATCCGAACCTTGCCCCGAGGCTGGAATTCTTCTTCCAACGGCACAGGGGATACGTTCTGCCATGTTACGATCACTACTTGTTCTGACGATGCTGTTGATTGCTCAACCGACATTCGGGCAATTGGACCATGAGCAGGAACCGATCAACTACAGCAACGAGCACCCCACGGACCCAGTCGCTCGGCTTGCCGCGGGGCTTGAGGCCGGGAAGATCAAGCTGGAGTGGGAACCCAGGCACGGATATCTCACGTCGCTGATGCTGCATCTTGAGATTCCGGCTTCGAGTCAGACGCTGGTCTTTTCAAAGACCAGTTTGCAGATCAGTCGTATCACACCGAGAACTCCTCGAGCCATCTACTTCAACGACGACGTTTACCTCGGCTGGGTGCAGCGGGGCGACGTTCTTGAAATATCGGCTGCGGATCCGCAGTTAGGCGGCACATTTTATACGCTCACGCAGCACCATGATGAGCCGGCCCTGATTCAGCGTGAGAATGCAAGGTGTTTGCAGTGTCACGGCTCAACGCATACTCGCCGAGTTCCCGGACATATCGTGCGATCTGTGTTCCCTGATCCGGGCGGGCAGCCGATTTATCGCCTGGGAACTCATTTGACCGACGACACAAGTCCCTTCGCTGAACGGTGGGGAGGCTGGTATGTCACGGGTACTCACGGCAAGCAGCGTCACATGGGTAACTGCGTGATTGCCGATGAAAGTATTTCCGAAAAGCTGGACGTGGAAGCCGGGGCCAACATCACGGATTTGTCCGGACACTTCAACGCGAAACCCTACTTGACTGCTCACAGCGACATCGTGGCGCTGATGGTTCTGGAGCATCAGGCCATGATGCACAATGTGCTGACCGCCGCCAATCACTCGGGGCGAATTACGGCTCGCGATGCAATCATCATGAACAAAGCTCTGGAGCGACCGGAAGACTTTGAATCGGAATCGACTGCTCGCCGCTACGCATCGGCCGCTGAGAGTGTCGTCAAAGCGTTGCTGTTCTGTGATTCGCCAGCTTTGACCGACATTGTGAAGGGCTCGTCGACGTTTCAGGACGAATTCTCTGCGCGAGGTCCGCTGGATTCGAAAGGCCGGAGCCTGCGCCAGTTTGATCTGGAAAAGCGACTGTTCAAATATCCGTGCAGTTTTCTGATTACTTCCGATTCGTTTCAGCAACTTCCTTTCGGCGTGAAGACCCGTGTCTGGCAGAGGCTGGATGAGATTCTGTCGGGCAGGGACATATCGGAGAAGTTTGTGCATTTGTCCGCTGAAGACCGCCAGACAGTTCGAGAAATCCTGACCGACGTTTGCCCGGAATCGCCATTCCGAACGACAACGGCGGCTGACAACCAGGCGGCTGGGGCCAGATAGCCGGGACTAACGAGCGGCCGGTCAGCTCATAGCGGCCTCAGGGTAAAACGGATGCTTAAGCCGCAGCCGTTGCGCCGTCCCTCTTTTGTCCGATGGGCAGCAGCCCCCAATAAAGCGACGCTGTTTGGGAGATCTGGGACCACCCCGGAGCACCTTGTGTCAAAGAACTCCGAGGGAGCCGAATGCGCTGACGGCTACCCCGATGAAGCTGATAATCCTGGATTCTCCGAGAAACAGTATTCTTGCGAGAAAAACGGCGTGATACATTTTTGCATCATGACGGGCTGAAGTTGCGCTTGTAAGCTAAAAGCCAGAATGCCGTGCTGGGGAGCATTTGCATTCTGCGAGGCCGGGTTCGTTGGCATGAAGATTGCCTGACATTATTTGAAGCAACGAATCAGCTTTTGAGGCAATAACAAAAGCGAGACGGGTATCTGTTACGGGACAAGTCGTTATGTCCGGTCGCCGGTCCCGGTTTTGTGGGAAATTGTTCGTCATTCTGGGTCGAAAACAGTGGGATCTGTTTTTTGCAGCTTTACGGCTGCGCAGAGAGTAGTCCAATGAGCGTTTCTTTTGGAACGGTCAATTCCGAGATGGGTGGATCGGGCGAAATTCGTCAGTCAAGCGATGTCCCTGGGGAGGGTCATCCTTCATTGCGAATGCTCTGGATCCTGCGCGGCCTTTGTGTCGCTGGGCTTGGCATTTCCGTGTATCTGGCCTGGACTGCGCTCAGCATGACGCCGGTTTACGGCTGTGGCGGCGGCGAGGTGATCGACTGCGGTCACGTGCTGAAGAGCAAATGGTCCAAAGTGTTTGGCATACCGGTCAGCGTCCCGGCTGGTGGTTTATACGCCAGCATGCTGGTGCTGCTGGGATTTGCCGGCCTGAATGCTCCGCGAGCAATGAAGCAGATGGTCTGGAACGCGTTGACGGCCGGAGCCTGCATGGCCGGTCTGGCCGCACTGTGGTTTATCAGCCTCCAGATCTTCGCGCTCAGCAAGATTTGTCCTTACTGCGTGGCAGTGCATACCTGCGGCCTGACGATGGCGGCCCTGATGCTTCGCAATCGTTTTTCAGAACCTCACCACAAGAAAATGGCGGCGTCTTTCAGTGCTGCTGCTGTGGCGGGCCTGATTACTGTGCAGACGATGACTCCTGAGCCGGAAGTTTTCGAAGTCATCCGTTATGACGAGGTGTCATCTCCTGAAGCGGCCTCGACTACGATTGCTGTCGGCGACTCGGGTGGCGACGTCTTCGAAGCTCCGGGCGATGTTTTCGCGGCTCCCGGAGAAATGTTCGAAGCTCCTTCTGTCGACGAAGCCCCGTCGGATGACAGTTCCGCAAGCACCACGACAGAAGAGTCCGGCGAAGCTGTAAAGGCAGAGTCAACTCAACCCGTTGCATCGACATTGTTGTTGCTGGTACCACCTCGCCTGTTGAACCTGACACAGATCGCATTTTCCAGCCAGGAAGCCACGGCCACCGAAGGCGAAAAGCCGGCTGACGCAGCCGCGAAAACCGAAGGCGAGAAAACGTCTGACGCGACAGCACCTTCCCAGGACAGCAGCAAGCCAGCGGCTGATGCGACGACCGAGGCCAGCGGCGCCGAAGCAACGCAGAAGAAGGATGAGAAGGCTGAAGAACCAAAAGCGGAGGTACCCCCGGCCGCACCAGCTCGTAAGTTGATCACCGTTGCTGGAAACCGAGTGACCCTCGACGTTAAGCAGTGGCCTTTGTTGGGCAATTCAGAAGCTCAATACGTCTTCGTGGAAATGTTTGACTACACATGTCCTCACTGCCGGAACACTCACCAAGCGATCAAAGGTGCATTCGCGAACTTCGGTGACAAGCTGGCAATTCTGGCACTGCCGGTTCCTCTTGAGAGAGCCTGTAATGATGCCGCGAGCGGCGGACATCCGGGAGCCTGTGATCTGGCGAAGATCTCAATTGCTGTCTGGCGAGTCTCTCCGGAAAAGTTCCACGAGTTCCATGACTGGATGTTCGAAACGACTCGCTCACCTGCGTCGGCTCGTGCCCAGGCTGAGAAACTTGTCGGGGCTGAAAAATTCCGGAAGGAATACTCCTCGAAAATTCCTTCCGAGTACGTAAAACGCCATGTGGACTTGTACAAGAAGGTCGGCCAGGGCTCGGTGCCCAAACTGCTGTTCCCAAAATCCACTATCAACGGTGAGATTAACAGTAAGTCCACGATGGTCAGCACCATCGAACGGGAATTGCGCGACGTTGCTGTAAAGTAATGTTCTCCCCGAATTCTTCTCGAACGGGGTGGCTGGGTCGTACAGATTGACGCACAGGAGGCAGTTCGGGAAGCAGACCTTTCCGGATGTTGTCAGAGCCAACTATGTCGGATCGCTGGGATTTGATTCGCGTTTCACTGGCTCGTCGCTTCTATCTTGCAACGCTTGTGCAGGCGGCCGCAGCGGTCGTCGTGTCAGTTGTCCTCTGCTATGCATTTGGACGACAACCGCCGGGCGAGAAACTGCGGCTGCCCTGGGCGTTCGGCATCAGTACGATTCTTCTGGCGGTCGGCAGTTGGTACATGGAACGCGCTCATGCCTTCGTGAAGCGCGAACGCCAGCCGGAGTTTCGTCGAGCCTTGTTATTGTCTCTGGGTTTTGCGTCAGCGTTTGTTGCGGTGCAGGGTTATGGCCTGTGGGCAATCGACAAGGGCGTGCGAAATCCGGCCGCATCACAATTGGGAGTGCACGGTTTCGTGATCATGCTGACTGCCCTGCACGGCATGCATTTCATCGTCGCTCAGTCCATTCTGCTGTGGGTGACCTTGTCGGCCTTCGCGGATCGATATGACCATGAATACTTCTGGGGCGTAACGTTCGCGAAATGGTTCTGGCATGCACTGGGAATCATCTGGATGGGAATCCTGTTCGTCTTCACCATGGCGTTTATCGCATAAAAGTGAGAACGCCGGGACGAAGTACCTCACGATTCCTGTCAGCTTCTCAACTCAGCAAGACTCGAGCCTGACTGATCTTTTTGCGATCAAATTGGCTCCAGGGTTTCCCCACACGAGCAGCCTCAATCAAGCCCGCTTCTCTACGGCTGCTTGAAGATCTCGCCTTCTTTCATGACGAAGACCACATGCTTCATCGCGCTGATGTCTTCCAGCGGATTGCCCTCCACCGCAACAACATCGGCCAGTTTGTTCGGTTCGAGCGTTCCCAGTTTCTCTTCCACCCGAAGCAGACGAGCCGCCTCGATCGTCGCGCACTGGATAGCTTTCATGGGAGGCATACCGCCTTCGACCATCAGTTCGAACTCATGAGCATTCTCGCCGTGAGTTGAAACTCCACTGTCTGTACCGAACGCAATCCTGACACCTGCTTGATAGGCTTTGGCGAATGTCTGTTTAATCGCAGGGCCGATCGCCGCAGCCTTGGGGCGAACAACTTCAGGAAAATAGCCGGGCTCAGCCGCCTTCTTTGCGACCCATTCGCCCGCCATATTGGTCGGAACCCAATATGTCCCTCGTTCCTTCATCAGCTCCATGATCTCTTCAGTCATGTACGTGCCGTGCTCGATGCAATCCACTCCAGCCAGGACAGCTCGCTTCATTCCTTCGGCCCCGTGAGCATGAACGGTCACAACCATGTCGTAGTCATGCGCGGTCTCAACAATAGCCTCCAGTTCTTCTTTGGTGAACTGCGGGTTCTGTCCGTTCGCCGCCAGACTCAGAATTCCACCCGTCGCGGTGAGTTTGATCAGATCAGCGCCTTCTTTGTACCGCAGTCGGACGGCTTTGCGAGCATCATCGACGCCGTTAATCACTCCTTCTTCAGGCCCAGCGTCGCGGCGAAAATCGCCCTTCAGACCGTTACTGGGGTCCGCATGGCCTCCGGTCGTCGCGATGGATTTCCCGGCGGTATAAATCCGAGGACCGACGATCCAGCCTTCGGTGATGGCTCGCCTCAGCGATACGGAATTAATGCCGTTGTCGCCCAGTTCTCGGACGGTCGTGAAGCCGGCCATCAGCGTAGCGCGAGCAAACATGGTGGAACGCAGTGCGTAATCCGACTCATCCATAAAGAATTTTTAGGTATACGCTTCTTTACTGTGCTGGCCGATCAGATGCGTATGCATGTCCATAAGACCGGGCATGACGGTCTGCTTGCTGAGATCAATCAGGCGATCTCCATCCGCAGGATTGATGAATCCCTTCACCACTTCAGTAATCCTGCCATCCTCCACGACGATGGACATTTCCGTCTGCGTTTCATCGCTGCGGCCATCGATCAACCGTCCCGCATGAATAATGGTGGCAGCGGGCAGCGACTCACAGAAGAGAAACAACGCACAGATCGACGCATCAAAGCAAATTCGCATCGCAGAGCTCCCCAAGGGTTCAAGTTGGCAGTGGGCGAAGGGGATTCTGCTGTACTCAGCCTGTGATTGGAAGCGTTGCGAATTAAAGCTCCTCCATAAAAGCATGCTTCATTCGATTGTGACTCCTTGAGATTTTGGGCACGAGACGAGTCACCTCGTCGCGTTCCTTGTCTTCGACTTCATGCTCGAGAATTTCCAGTTGTTCGCGAACCAGGCGAGCCTTCCAGCGATGGTAGTCGCTCAACTCACCATGCCGCAGATAAGCTCCGACTTCCAGTTTTCGAGTCCAGTCGTCATACCGTTCGGCCCAGTATTTTGTCTCCGTATGATTCATGGCCAGTGCGCCGCTGAGAGTACTGATTTTGGCGTCGACCATCGCGTCCAGACATTCATCAGGAGCCGGATAGTACGCAAAACAACCAACAATACTGAAAGCGACCAGCCCGGCCAGCGAAAGAAATCCAAGCACGGGGCCGGGTACGATAATGTCGCCTCGACGAGGAGCTGACACCGGGACTTCAGTCTCCAGCCAGCGTTCAAGCTTTGCTGAACGATCGGCCAGCCTCAGTACAACTCCGAAACCGACAAGGCCGCCAAGCAGCCAGAGATTTCGCCACTCAAAGGGATTGATATCGCGTTGCAGTTTCTGACTTACCAGTTGAGGCCACGACGCTCCTGCAATATCGGAGAACGGCTGACAGTAGATGTCGAACGCATGCGTATGGTTGGCCGGTTCGATGTCGCGAGGAAACAACGGTTTATCGACGGCATAGGCCAGTCCCAATACGATCCCCAGCAGCAGAACCATCCATGCTGTACCACGTTTCAGCCCATATTCCCGATAGAGCCAGAATACGATCCCCATGTTCATTCCTGCGCCCAGAACCAACAGCACGAACGCTGCACCGACAGAATTCGCATGCTGAAACATCATGCCAAGCTGAGACATCGCCAGCATCGGAGTCGCATAGACTGGTATGGCCATTCCTGCCATGTAGACCGGAGCCAGTGCGTTGTCGTGGTTGAATGTATGCTGGAGACTGTTGGCGGGAATCATTGCTCCAAGAGCACCAACTCCGGCCAGGCCGACCAAAATGTACAGAAGTGACGCGGACGTCCCTTCTCTTCCCGCAGCCGTGGCCACCGCCAGCATGCGTCGATAGCCATAGGCCACCGGCTTTTCTTCGACCATCGGCAACGCAGAATCGGGAAACAGGCGATCCCAAATCACTCCGATCACAGTCACGATCACCAGTGAACAGCCTGCGAATGACAGGATTGCGATCGGCTCAGACAGCGTCAGCCCGTACAACAATGAGAGCGGATTGAACAAGGGCCCTGACATTGCAAAGGCCAGAATCGTTCCTCCTCGAATACCCGCCCGTCGGAGTTCCCGAATCACCGGAATCACCCCCAGCGAACAGACCGGCAGCAACATCCCAATGACCCAGGCTCGAAACAAAGCGGAGCGAGTGCCCTCACCGAACAGTCGACGAGTCGCCTCATAGCCAAAGAATCGTCGCAGAATTGCGGCAATCGCAAACCCACACAGAATAAAGGGCGACGCCTGCACAAGGCTGCTGATCAATCTGACCGCAAATCCCCAGAACATCATTTCCGCCATGATTACTTCGGCTCCGTGGAAGTCTGTGATTTGGAAACAAGAGCCTTCAGCTCGTCCAGAAGTTCCGGGATCATTGATGCATCAACAGGAGACGATCCGTCAGTCTGCTTTACAAATCCCAGGGCAATACTCAGCCGAGTCCCCGCCGCGACCGCAGCCTCAAAGTCCTTCTTTCGCAGCTCACTGTCAGCCGCCAGTTCCGGAATCCAGCCTATGATATCGATCAATTCCTGTCGCGCGGTGGCCGATTGAGCCGGATCTTTTACCTCTTCCCCAGACCCCGTCGGCGGCAATTGCTTTGAAATCCGTTTTTCCAGTTCGTCCACCAACGCACCGTAGTCGGCCGGTTTGTGGGCTGGCACAAAGTGTTCCAGATGATGGTCGTCATGATGATCTTCGTGATGGTCGTCCTTTGATCCACAGCCAATCACCGCGAGCGAAAGTACAGCCAGGACCATCAGAGGAAGCACGCCTCTCATCATAGGAAACAACCCGGCTTCTGTTGTGCGTGTCGGCGAAATCCCAACTGGCATCGGCCGCTTTGAAGAGTTGACCATTCGAATCCTCATCTTCCCCAGACTCCAGCCTCAACTATTCCTGATACTTCGGAACGGCAACACGACTCAGAATCTCTTCGATCACAGTTTGAGCTTCGGCCGACTCAAGACCGAGACGAACGCTCAGCACAGGATACGCCACATCCTGCACGTCATCCGGAGTGACAAAATTTCGTCCGGCCAGCCAGGCATAAGATTGGGCAACTCGCTGCCACGTCAGTAAACCGCGGGGACTTAATCCCAAAGCGATGCTGGAATGACTGCGAGTTTCGTGTCCCAGTCGAACCAGATAATCCTGAACATTGCGAGCCACCGGCAACGCTGCAACTTGTGACTGAATCCTGCTGAGCGTCGAAGCATCAAGCACGGGATGCTGATCGATGGCCTGGTCCATGCCTCCCACAGCATCCTGCAGCATTTGCAGTTCATCGGCATGCTCCGGATAACCAACACTCAGTTTCATGGCGAAGCGATCCAGTTGCGCCTCAGGCAGCGGATAAGTACCATGCTGGTCCACCGGGTTCTGTGTCGCAATAACAAAGAACTGGCGACTCAGAGCGAATTTCTGATTGTCCACGGTGACTTGTCTCTCGGCCATCGCCTCCAGCAAGGCACTCTGCGTGCGTGGCGTTGCCCGGTTGATTTCATCCGCCAGCAGAATGTCAGCGAAAACCGGCCCGCTCCGAAACTCGAACTCACGAGTGCTCTGGTTGAAGATATTGAAACCCGTGATGTCGCTCGGAAGTAAATCCGGAGTACACTGGCAGCGAGCAAAACGGCCGCCGAGTCCTGATGCTAACGCTTTGGCCAAAGTGGTTTTCCCAAGGCCGGGCTTGTCTTCCAGCAGCAGATGTCCATTAGCCAACAGGCAGACCAGGACGAGTTCCACAACGTCCGCCTTGCCTCGCAATGCCTGATTGAGACGATCGCGAAGTTCTGACAGCGCCGTGTGGTTCACGTCGATCGATTGTGTTGTTGTCGCCAGCGTCATGAATCAAATGTTCTTTTCAGCAGAATCAGGAGGCACTTACTAATGTCGAACCAGTCTCAGCCGCTAACGAATTAGCCGGACTTAAAGAAAAATTCATCGAACGATCGGCTTCCAGCAGCGCTGACTTTTCTTTGGCCCGCAGGATCGCTGCAGTCTTCTGACATTCCGCAAGGTTGATTTCACGCAGAATGGCATCACAGCAATGACGGATCTGTTCAACAGGAACGCTGGAAAGTGTATCTCCCGAGCTATACGCCGCCAGTTCCGAAAAGTGGAGGAATTCTTTTAGATGAGGAGCATTCAGCGACAGATCCGGCAGACGCTTTATCCAGCGGGAAAACGTCATTCCGTCGGGGCGAGCCAACCCGGACCAGGCAAGTCTTGAATCCAGCAACTGCAAAGTTCTCAGGATACGAACTCGCGAGCTGGCTGACGCACTCATCACCCAAATCGCGGTTGAAATACGGTCTTGAACGACACGACGTTTCAGGAACCCCAAAATCACAATAGCGATGACAGAAATTGTCCAAAGCCAGTGAGTCAGGAGCCACTTCGACGCGGCTTCCAAGGCCATCAGACATCGAGCAAAAATGCCAGGCGGTGGTGTAAGAACTTCATATCCCGGCGTCGGTTCAAGCGTAACCCAGGTGGACGACCCAATGTAAACCTCACACCAAAAATGAGCATCTGCATTGTGAACGGACGTATGTCGCTTCTGGGGATCGAAGTTCTCCGGGCTGGCATAAAATCCTGAGACGACTCGCGTGGAAAACCCCAGACTTCTGAGCATCAATGCAGCGGCCGTTGCAAACTGATAATCCGGGCCACGTCTGGACTCAAACAAAAAATAACCAACCGGAAACTGACTACTTTCCGGAGCGACAGATGTCCGGTCGAGTTCATAATTGGATCGCAAATGATTAATCACCGCGTCGACACGTGCAAACCCTTCCGGCACGTCTCGCGTAATCTGCTGGGCCAGATTCCTGACATCGCTCATCTGCGGAAGTACAGGCAACTGAGTCCTTCGCTTGTCACCCACGGCGTTAAACGTCAGCTCTGTATGGTGCAGAAGCTTCGATCGCTGCAGGCATTCAGAAGACAGATGGATCGTAATGAACTCCGGCAGCGATTCTCGATTCAATTTCAGAATCGTATCCTGCGTCCAGCCATACATGCCCGACTGATCAACCTTGTCAATATGGACAGCACGCAACTCCAGCGGCGCCGGAATTACATTTGACTTCAAATTGATAATCTTGACAGCATGCGTCTCGGGATCTGCATAAAGTTCGAGACTGCGACTGCCGCATGGGACGCGCAACCATGGTTTTCCGTGAGTCGGCACGATTGCCATTCCCGGAGGATGTTCCAGCGGCTCTTCGGGAATCCAGTCAATTCCATCGAACACATCGTAGATTTCCATCCTCAGGTGCACCGGAACTCGCCCCGCGACGTACAACAAAGCAGGACTCTTCAGATCCTTAATTCTTTTCTGGTTCGGACGAGTCGACTTGCGAAGCGTGGTAAATTCTCGACCACTCTGCGCGGACCGGGCCATGCGAGCATTAATGTCAGCAAGAAGTTCGGGCGGAAGCGCAATTGAACGATCCTGATCTTTGACTTTTCGCACTGGCTCGTCAAAAGCATCATTGAACACATCGTAGAGGCTGGGCTTATCATCTTCCGCGAACGGAGCGTCTTCGATGGGACCAAAAGACTTGATGTTGTCGGTGCCCGCCACAAGATTCTCACCATCATTGGCCCCACTGCGAGCATACGGGTCTGATTCGCCGTCGCCACCAGAGCCCGGCAGGAAACCTCGCAGCACAGTAATGGCATTTTGACCGCCCGAAGCCGACGCCAGAAGCAGCAATAACGGAATGCAGGGACCGACAATCAGCCATCGCAAAGGAATCTGACGAGACTGGCCGGATAACAGACGCCCGCGAAGACTGTCCCAATACCCGGCCACCATCCAGCTTACTGCGGCGAAGCCATAGATCGCCGTCAGCCACAGGACCTGATTCTGCCGCGCGATGGCCGCACAAAAGATGGTCAGCGCGGCACCCGCAAGGATCGAGAGTCGTTGATAACCAATTTGGTATCCCAGCACCGCCGCCGCCAGCATAAAATTTTTCTGCGTGAGCATGACCATCATTTCGAAAGGTCGGCCAGCCAGAAGAAATATGCGTTGAAACGGCTCCCACAATAAACTGCCTAAAGCAACAAGCACCAACAGAGGCATGATCAGCGGAGTTGCATTGCCCGTGGCAAGTCGGCGACGAACGATCATCGTACCGGTCACGACAAACACAACTTCGACGGAAAGCTGAATCCAGATTGAAGTTCGACTGCGTCCTCCATCGGCATCGGCCAGCAGAAAGATCGCCCCGGCCAGAAGTGCCATGGCTACCGTCATCCAGTGCAGTGAACCTGTGGTGACGCGTTGCCGACCTGAATCGCCAGCGGGCGTACTGACAGTTCTATATCGTTGAGCATTCCCGTTGCGAGAACGCACGCCACTTTCGATCCGACGTACTGCAGACAACTGTCGATCAGCGAGCATCGCAGGCTCCCTTCCATCGCCGAGGCAACAAGGTCTGCACATCCCCCGCGCCACGCAGAGACAGCCAGGCCCCCGTCACGGGAACAGATTGATGCAGAGTTGACTCATCCGAAACCGCGATGACGTGTTGATCAGAGATCTGTCGCCCCCGCCAGCGAAGGCCCATCGGCGTTGTTACGACAACCCCGAATGCAGTGCCGGCTGATCGTTGTCGGCTGAGAGAACTGGTGGACTCATTCAGCGTAGCCTGAGCCAAAGCATCCATCAGACGCTGAAATCCCACCGCAGAATCACCCGCGACATACACCTTCTGATTCAGCAGCAGTTCCACTCGACAATGCTGCCGATGGAGAGATTCGCACACACTGGCGGCCACCTGAATCACCAACTCCAGAGTATCGGCGACCGAACGAGTCTGCGGATCACATCCAGGATGACTGGCGGCCTCAAGATCGACCGTGACTCGCACAGCAGAAGTGGCGGGAGCCTGACGTTCACAAACAATTAACTGTTGCTGTCGAGCTGTCTGAGCCCAATGAATTCTTCGCAGGGAATCGCCTTCGCGAAACTGTCGAGTTCCCAGCATGTCACCAAAATCACCCACGCGTCGATCTGCAAGATGTTCATCGGATTCACGAATCTCGGCCGCATCCGGAAGGCCGCTCAACATCACCGTGGCAGGCCAGATCACAACATGGCCGTCCACAGTGGCTTTGCGAGCCGCTCGGTAGAGCCCGAATGGAAAACCGGTTTCCACTTCAGGAGCGACCAGCGGGTAAAGTCCGCGTACCTGAGGAACAAAGGTCCAGGAATACTCTGCCGTACACCACCCGGGAACTCGCGCTAAAGAAACGCCTTCGTCGGTATGAGCAGAGTCCTTCAGCGCAAATCCGCGAACCAGTGACAACCCCCACACTGGCCATGGCCAGCGATTTCGAATCCTGAGCCGGACCAGCGCCGGCTGACCTACTCGACCACGTCGCAGATCAAACGTCAAATGCAGGTCGATGCCTCGCATCGCCAGCCAGGGCATTGCGACACCCACGCCGACGATAATTGCCAGGATCCCCGTGATAAAAAACGCTTCAACACTCAGAAACGCTCCGCAGATCCCCGAGAGCACCATCGCCAGAAAAATGCTCCAGAACGGTCGCTTGAGCCAATACACCCAGCGATTTGCCCAGGGGCAAAAGTCATGATTCAGAGCCGCATCCGCTCGACGCAGCAAAGGCGCCGCGCGATTCGTGACGGAAAAATCATCGGAAGACTGAGCAATCATCTCGACAGACATGCTTTTTGACAAACCTTGCAGAATGAGGAGATTCACGCCTCTACGAAACTCAGACCCACAAAAACTCAATTCCACAAAACTCAGAAATTCTTCTTCGTCGCCGCCACCATGCGGCTATTTCGCTCGCTTCCGGGCTTCAAATCGATTCGAATTACACCTCGTCGCGGTCGCGCGAAGCACGGACTGGTCGGACCCGTATTTTGCTTCGCGCGAACCGCAGACGAGATGCTTCCATTTGGCCTGCATTATGTGCAGCGCTGTCTCCGCAAGGGCCCTGAGAGCCCGTTCAAGACACAGACCTTTATCAGCCAGTTTTCACACCGAGCGCGGCGACTCGAAGTTCGTTTCGCCTGCCGTCATCGCTGTCGCGATTGAGTGGCATAACCATCAGCCAGAGAAGCACGCG
>JBIIIF010000388.1:0-4894 GCA_044235005.1 Planctomycetaceae bacterium
CGGGGATGGATGCCGGGGATGGATGCGGCGGATGGTGCCTCGATCGATATCGGGCTGTATCGGATTGGATTGCCGGTGACGTGACCACTCCGTCAGTCGGCCCACGCGGCATCGATGCTCGCGAAACGCGGCCAGAAACGTACATCCCGACAGGCAGGATCCGATTTCGAAGTCCGGAGGTCTGGAATCCCACGTCTGGTGGCCGGACTCAGGAAATACCGGGAGTCACAGTCATTCGTTCGCTCGATTCTGCGCCAAGTGGCTTGTTTGTTGGGAACGGGCCGGGATTCCTGGTAGACTACAGGTCCGCGAGTTTTCGAGTGATCTTGCCCAGCCTCACCATTTCGTGACGTGAGCCCCCCGATGAATTCAAACTTCTTCCGGCAATATCCTGGCAGGATCCGACGTTTCGGATTCGTTTCCAGACTGCTCCTTTTATTGTTTCTGCTGCAACGCGACGCTGTTGGTCAGCAGCCATCCGGCAAGCCGGCGAAGGTCGATTTCAATCGAGACATTCGACCCATTCTTTCCAATCATTGTTTCCAATGTCATGGCGCGGATGAGGAGTCTCGTGCGGCGGATCTGCGATTGGATGTTCGTGAGTCTGCCATCGAACATGGTGCGATCGACGCCAACACGCCAGACAAGAGTTCTCTTGTGGCGCGAATTTTGGCGACGGATCCTGAGGAGCGGATGCCTCCGGCCGAGACCAATAAGCCTCTGACAGAACAACAGATTGGTTTGCTCAAACAATGGGTTGCCGAAGGTGCGGAGTATCAGGATCACTGGGCGTTTCGTCGCGTGGAGCGACCGGCTGTCCCGATGATCGAGAATGATACCTGGAGTCGGAACGAGATCGATCGATTTATTCTGCAACGACTTCGGCAGAGCGGACTGCAACCTTCTCCGGCTGCAGATTCGGCGACTTTAATTCGTCGAGCCACTCAGGATGTGCTCGGGTTGTTGCCGACCGTGGAAGAGGCAAAAGCCTTCACGGAGGATTCTGCATCTGACGCCTGGAATCGATTGATCAATCGACTTCTGGAGAGTCCTCATTATGGCGAACGCTGGGGCCGGCACTGGCTCGATCAGGCGCGGTATGCGGACTCCAATGGTTACACGATCGATGGGCCGCGGGTCATGTGGCCGTATCGTGATTGGGTCATCAATGCTATCAATCGAGATGTCCCGTTTGATCAGTTTACGATCGAACAACTGGCGGGCGACTTGCTTCCGAATGCGACGAAATCACAACTGGTGGCGTCCGCATTTCATCGCAACACGATGATCAATGAAGAAGGCGGCGTGAAACCGGACCAGTATCGTCACGAGGCCTTAATTGACCGCGTCAGTACGACCGGAGCTGTCTGGATGGGGCTGACGATCGGCTGTGCACAATGTCATTCGCACAAGTTCGATCCGATTACTCATGATGAGTATTATCGGCTCTATGCGTTCTTCAATGGCTCTGCGGACGCCAACAGTGCGGGGGAATTGGTTGAGGTTCGAGCTGATGAAATGTTCGGCTGGTCCGATGCTCAATTTCAGCAACTGGAAGAATTGCAGACGCTCCGGAAAGAAAAATCTGAACTGGAGAAGAATGCGCCGGATCAGCCGAATCTGTCCAGCCTGGACTGGCAATGGCAGTCAGCCAAAGTGACAGCTGTGCGTGCCTCCGGCAGTATCATCCTGAAGATAAACGCGGACAGTTCTCTGCTGGTGAAGTCCGAGCCGAACGCCAACGATGCGTACACGATTACCATTCAGAAGCCGCAAGCAGCGGATGCATCCACGACGATTACTGCTGTTCGTTTGCGAACAATGACAGACCCCAGTCTTCCAAACGGAGGCCCCGGAACGGCCAGCAACGGTAACTTCGTCCTGACAGATTTCTACTTGAAGTCTGGCGTCAACGAACATCGCTTCGCTCGGGCGTGGGCCGATCATAGTCAGCCAAGGTATCCGGTTGTTGACGCGATCGATGAATTGCCAACGACTGGCTGGGCGATCAATGTGGACGACGCACAAAAGGCGGCCGGAGCAAACATGAATGCTCCTCACGAGGCCATCTTTGCTCTTTCTGAACCCGTCGCATTTACTGATGGAGTTCTGAATGTGCTGATGCGTCATGATCTGAATAAGAACTATCTGACCGGGCACTTCGCGATTGATTTTTCGACGGCCCGAGTTTCACTCGATTCGCCGGGAAGCATTTCTGCCATGCGTCTGGCGGAGATCAGAAAGCGAATCGACGAACTGGAAACAGCATTGCCCGCCAAGGGAGCGTCCTTCAAGCAGATGGTCATGAAAGATCTCGAAAAGCCGCCGGAGACTTATTTGTTGACTCGCGGAGACTTTTTGAGTCCCGACAAAGATCACGGGCCACTGAAGGCCGGAGTTCCCGCTGCACTGATGAGCAAGGATTCTTCGCCGATGTTTTCCAATCGCCTGGATCTCGCACGATGGCTGGTACATCGTGATAATCCGCTCACGGCACGAGTCACAGTGAATCGCGTCTGGGCACGGTATTTTGGGCGAGGTCTCGTCGAGACAGAAAATGACTTTGGTTATCAGGGAACACAGCCAACGCATCCGGAACTTCTGGACTGGCTGGCGGCCGAGTTTATGGAGAATGGCTGGTCGTTGAAGCATCTGCATCGCACTATTCTGAATTCAGCGACGTACCGACAGAGTTCTCAGTTGTCTCCTGACAACCCTTCGGCCATGACAGTGGACCCGGACAATTATCTGCTGTCACGTCAAAGTCGTTTTCGAGTTGAAGCGGAAATTGTGCGGGACCTTGCGGTTGTCGCGAGTGGATTGTTTTCGGAGAAAGTCGGCGGCCCGAGCGTCTATCTGCCTCAGCCGGACGGCATTTACGATTTTACGCAGAATAAGAAAGACTGGCCGACATCAACAGGGCCTGATCGATATCGTCGCACGATGTATACGATGTTTTATCGAAGTGCTCCGTATCCGTTGCTGCAGACATTCGATGCACCGGATTTTAGTACCGTGTGTACTCGCCGATCGCGTTCGAATACTCCGTTGCAGTCATTAACTGTCGCCAATGACAAGGTGTTTACGGAACTGGCTGAGGGGCTTGCGAGGCGGACTCTGGCTGCTTCCGAATTAACGACCGACAAGGATCGTTGTCGGCAGATGTTTCTGACCTGCCTGACTCGCGAACCGTCCTCGCGTGAAGTTGCCGTTCTGGAGGATTTTTTGAGTCGTGAGTTGTCTCGATTTGTGTCTGCTCCGGAGGAGGCCGCTAAGTTTGTTGCTCGGACTGAGACCGATCCGCCGGTCGAAACGTTGGCCGCGTGGACCAGCGTGGCACGGGCGTTGTTCAATACGGATGAGTTTTTAATGCGGAATTGAGAGCCGTTGTTCGACGATTAGCCGGAACGCGTTAGTGTCCGGTTTTGCTGGTTTCGTTTGCCTGGGCTGGGTGCGCAGCCACTTATAGCAGAGCAGCGTAAGCGGGTCGTTGACATAATCGTTTACCGCCCAGCCGGAGGCGCCGGCCAGCACAAAAGCCGGCGCCTTTGGCTGGGCGGTAAACAGAAGACCGAAGAATGCGGCTAATTCAAAAGTCTCGAGTTTCGTAGGCCGGACCGAGCGCCAGCGAGTTCCGGCAATTGAACGCCTCTTAAACAAGCCGGAACTCGCTTCGCTCGGTCCGGCCTGCATCTCAGCGGAACAAGGCAAACTTCTCGGCGAAGGATAAATGCCGACTGAAGTCGGCACCACGGAATGCACTCAGGGGCTGCCTGAAGTCTGCCAATGCCGGGATTCCAGTTGTACTGATTCGCAATGACGGGTAAAACCTGCGAGATTCAGTGGCCCTAACCACCACTGTTTTCAGTGACCAGGAAGTCACCGCGTGGAGTTCAGAGCGTGTCCGTGTTGCCAAACCAGGGATTTCAAACGGGCGATCTTGTCGTCTATACCGTCACAAAACAAAGTCCTCACCCAGGACCACGCGCTCGGTCTGTCCAACCCACAGAGTTGGGCGAAGACTATTCTTACGTTGTTGACAAGTTCTGGATGGTGGTCGGACCTGCTCCTGGCAACAAGCTCACGATCGTGACTCGCAAAGGGAAGACTCGCGTTGTCGACGCGACGGATCCGCTGTTGCGAAAAGCCAACTGGTGGCAGAAATTTCGCTACCGAGATCGATTCCCCAGCCTCGAAATTCTGCAGACCGTGAATGCTGATGGCGAGACGTCGCCGGCGTAGTGGGCTCGTGTAATTCCCTGGGCGTTCTTTTTCGTAGTGCCGACTTCAGTCGGCATTGTTGCTCAAATACTGGCTGAAGACCTGGCACATCAAGCGGGAATGTCCGTCCAAAAAAAAGGCTTGCACGGTTTCACGTGCAAGCCGTCGAATAAGATCGATCGGCAACTGATTAGAGCTTCGAAAGCATCTTTCTTGCAAGCTCTCTGACCTTATCCGGATGAGTGGCGGATTCCAGTTGAGACAAATCGGTCAGCAAGCTTGCTCCTTTTCCAGGGTTAGCCTTGTTGATGGCTTCAATACTCGGGCGAAGCCCAGCGGCGGCGCTTCCTGCTTCCCCTGTGTTGACGATCCCTTCAAGCATCTTCTTGAGGGAATCACCCTCAACTGCTGAAGTATTCGGCTCCGGTGCGATTCCTTCCGGCGGCGGACTGCCGGGCCCACATCCCGTCGTTAAAAATAGAAAACATAGACTCAGAGACAAACGCCTCATACCAGGCTCCTGAACGTTCAGACACGTACTACGCAAACTCTATACAAGGAAAAGCCCTGCCAAAGATGGCAGGGCCAGTTGACGTCTTCACCGGCTTTTCACTTACCATTCACCAAGGACATTGCCATCGCTGATTGCACCTGCACGCTGCCATGTCAAAAG
>JBIIIF010000155.1:0-16867 GCA_044235005.1 Planctomycetaceae bacterium
GTTTGGCTCCATCGCGTTCGTAGCTGTTGGTTTCTGCGTATCGCACCAGATCAAGCCAGTGTCGTCCCCAGTGTTCACCGTAATGCGGTGAGCTAAGCAGTTCGTCAATGAGTTTCGACCATGCTTCCGGAGATGGATTTTTCGCAAACGACTCAACAACTTCCGGCGACGGAGGCAACCCGGTCAGGTCGTAATAGGCTCGACGTACCAGTTCGCGAGGATCCGCCTTTGTATTCGGCTCCAGCCCATTCTTCTGCAACTGGCTCAGAATGAAGGCATCAATTTCAGACTTCGCCCAGTCTCCTTTGACTTCCGGAACAGACGGCTTCTTGACGGGCTGAAAGGACCAATGCTTCTTCGTCTCTTCGTTAACCTGTGGTGCTTCACGAGGAACTTCAAAATGCAGTGGCTTGCCGTCTTTCGACCACGCAAGTCCTTCATTGACCCACTTTGTCAAAGCTTCGATCTGTTTTGGCGACAGTTGTCCTGTGGGAGGCATCTCATAGCCATCGTAATTGACTGCCTTCAGAAGCACGCTTTCCGCAGGCTTTTCAAGATCGACAGCCGCTCCGGATTCGCCCCCTTTGAGGATCGCCTCGCGATTCGTCAGATCCAACCCGCCTTTGGGTTTGGCTCCAGCATGACACTTGAGGCAATTCGCCTCCAGGATCGCCACGATCTCTTTTTCAAAGTGCTCAATCTGTTCCGCCGTCGCCTCATCTGCAAGTATGCGTCCCGAAAGAGTACACAAGAGCAGACTGACACAGAGCCAGAATCGAATTCGCATGGGAACGCTCATCACAAATGTTGGGAAAGTCAGGGCGGGACCTCGACCAGGAATCGAAGTCCGCTTTGACAGGCTACCCCTCGCCCTCGCTGGTGTCAACGAGCAGAGACGATCCCCGTGAAATGCGAGACGCACAGAATGCTTCTGAAGACCAGCTCCGCGGTCTGAGTATCTTTCCCAGCCCAAAACGTTCGCTCATGCCTCTCGGATCCGGGAAGCCTATCTCAGCAAGGAATCATCCGACCTGCCACCTCATCCCGCGCTGAAGAACGAAACGAAAAAGGCATGAGCGACGTCGCTGCGAATCA
The DNA here is from genome assembly GCA_044235005.1 of Planctomycetaceae bacterium. Lineage (GTDB taxonomy): Bacteria > Planctomycetota > Planctomycetia > Planctomycetales > Planctomycetaceae > SXXK01. The sequence continues at coordinate 1,096 of JBIIIF010000155.1, forward strand.
GTCACCCGCTTGGCTTCTGGTCGACTTTGGTTCAAAGTAAGCGTCAATCGCCGATTCGAGAACAGGGTCTGGCAAGGTTCTGCTACGCACCTGAATAAAGATCTCTCCTGGACGCCCCCATGAACCTCCGCGCCGTTGTGCTGACTGCTTTGCTCTTTACTGTTCTGACCGCTCAGGCTGACGAAGACAAGGGCTCCGCGACACGCCCCAATATCCTCTTCATCATGGCCGATGATCTGGGTTGGACAGACCTGGGTTGCACAGGCAGCAAGTTCCACCAGACTCCGAACATCGACAAACTGGCAGCCCGAGGAACATGGTTCACTCAAGCGTATGCCGCTAATCCTCTCTGCTCACCAACTCGCAGCAGTATCCTGACCGGACTTTGGCCCGCAAGAACGGGCATTACAGCTCCTGTCTGTCATGTGCCGGAAGTCATGCTCGAAAAGCGTTTGTCGCCCGCCAATCCCAACGCTCGCGTTCTCGTGGCGAACAGTGTCACACGGCTCAGCACAGACTACATCACAATGCCGAAAGTTCTGAGAGAGGCTGGCTACCGCACCGGCCACTTCGGCAAATGGCATCTTGGCGCAGAACCCTATTCAGCTCTGCAGCACGGATTCGACGAAGACTGGCCCCATTGGTCCGGCCCCGGTCCTGGTGGCAGCTATGTGGCTCCATGGGCTGAAAAGTTTCCGATCAAAGGACAACTCGGCGAACACATTGAGGATACTCTGTCGCAGCAGGTTGTTCGGTTCATTCAAGAAAACAAAGACCGACCCTTCTTCGCAAACTATTGGTCGTTCAGTGTGCATTCGCCGTTCGACGCGAAACCTGAACTCGTGGAGAAATATCGAAAGCTGGCGGACCCCGGGAATCCTCAACGCAATCCTGTCTATGCAGCGATGGTCGAAAGCCTGGACGATGGAGTGGGCCGTGTTCTGGCAGCTCTTGATGAATGTGGCATCGCGGATCGAACCATCATCGTTTTCTTCTCAGACAACGGTGGAATCAGTTGGGGCGGAGAAGGCACCAAGCTGCTGAAAAGTGCAAAGTTTCCGGACGATATGAACACCCCGCCCACCAGCAATCTTCCGCTGCGGAATGGAAAAGCCAGCCTTTACGAAGGCGGCGTTCGCGAACCCTGCTTCGTCGTCTGGCCGGGTGTCACACAGCCTGGCACAACAAACGAAAACGTGATCCAGAGCATCGATTGGATGCCGACTTTGCTGGAGATGACCGGCATCCGTCTCCCCGAAGCGTTCAAGCCCGATGGCGTCAGTATCGTTCCCGCTCTGCGCGGAGAAACACTCCATCGCGAAGCCATCTTCACACACTTTCCCCACGATACGGCCGCCAGCGGTCAGCACCCGGGAACAACAGTTCGACGAGGTGACTGGAAGCTGCATCGACTCTACGCGGGCAACGAAGATGGAAGCGACCTTTTTGAACTCTACGACCTGCAGAACGATCTGGGAGAAACAACCAACCTGGCACAAGAGAATCCAGAACTCGTTCAGGAACTCAACCTGTTGATCGAATCCTTCCTCAAGAAAACAGATGCCGTAGTTCCGAAACTGAATCCGAGTTATCGCAAGTCAACAACTTCCAAAGCCGTTGCAAAGGATCCGTTGAAAGGCTGGGTCGCGCGCAGTTGTGAGGCCGTGGCAGGAAAAGATTGCCTGACGGTTTCCGGATCCGGGCCAAATCCGTTTTTGGGTTTCGCGGCTGGAGGAGCAAAAGGTCCTGGATCAATCACGTTTCGACTCCGCGCGAAAGATGGCGGTCGTGGAAAGATTGAATGGATTCCGCCCGGCGCAACCCCGGCAGAATCGCGATCTGTCGAATACCAATTCTCAGCCGACGATTGGCAGGAGGTTCGTGTCGATCTGCCGGCCGATGCTTTGATGGGAATCCTGCGTCTTCATCTGCCAGCTCAGAATCAACCCGTTGATGTTGACTGGATTGATCTGCAGAGCGCCACCAAACCTCGGCGTTGGGATTTCTGAGCCGACATTGTTCCGTCGAACGCTCGTTCAACTGGCTTTCACTCGTAGTTCCAAAGCACGATCGTCTTCCTTTTTTGCAGGCAGACGCACCGCATGCCGAATCATCCACTTTCGTGACTTCACGATTTCTACTGGCGTTGATTTCTTTGTGATCTCTTTCAGCCACTGCTCACAGGTTTCATAAACCACATCCGGATGATCCTTCAAAATGTCGGCCAGATGATTGGCAACGGAACGCCGCACATACAACTCCGGATCATCTTTGAGCAGTTCCAACAGCGGCAGCATCCTCTGAGGATTCTCCTGGAATTCTCGCAGTCGTCCGGCCCACGGAAGTCGTGGACGAGTTCCCTCACTCACAAGTCGACGCACATGAGCATTCGGATCTTTCGTCCAGCTTTTCAGCAGCTTCAAAGATTGATCCGGGTATTTCGTCAGAAACGGCCTGATGCTGAACTCCGCAGAGAATCGCCTGGTCAACTCATAGTTGGCTCGCATACCATTTTCAAAATCCGCCAGCCCCCGTTCTATGATCACATGGGAGTGAGGCAAATAAAAGAACGGCGCAAGACCGTTGCCTTCTGTGCGAGTCAGCTCCGGGCCAAACGACGCCAACAACAGAGGACAGGCTTCTGAAAAACTCTGCGGCAATTGTTCGGCCAGCGCTAAGCCAATCTGGCGCGCTCGCTGGCTGAGTTCCAGAGCTTCCAGACCCTCCATCGCGGTCTGCTCGAAAGATCGCCCATCAAACTTCGGGACAATTTCCGCAAACGACTGGGTGATCAGCCGAACCAGAGTCAGACCCATCATATCTTTCAACGGAACGCCCTGCAGGATCGCATCCGGCGCCTGAAATTGCTGCGAAGGATGCTCCTTCGTCGAGTTCTGTTTCTTCTTTCCTGTCAACGCACCGCTCCCACTAATAACAGCTTCTCTTTCTCCTGACGCGACAGACTTTTGATCGCCAACTCCCGCTTCAGCGCCTGACTGCGGCCGGGCTGCTCCTCCTGATAAACCAGCACAACCGGCAAACGGCTGCGCGTATATCGAGACGCGGTGCCAGCATTATGCTTTTCAATACGACGACCCACATCATTGCTGACGCCTGTGTACAAAGAACCATCCGCACAGCGCAAGAGATAGACGAACCACGGCGTGTCGGCTTTGGCTGCTTTTTTCAGCTCAGTCAGCAGTTTCCCAACAGCCAGTTCCTTGGCCTTCGCTTCCACTTCAACTGTCAGCGTCTTCTTGCGCCAACAGTCGGGAAAATCCCGAACGTCGATGTAATCATGATGGCGTTCAGGCTTGGGCCCATCCCAGCCTTCCAGAGGACTGGACAAATGAAACATGGGCTCACGATCCCAGGTCGCCAGAGCTTTCTCCGTTGCTTGCTCAATGCTCAATTCATCAGGAAGGCAACGATGATGGTGCACATCGTAAACCAGCGGAATCCCGGTTGATTCGCAGATCGGCAGCAGATCGGCCGGTGAGAAAATCTTATCATCGTTCTCCACCGTCAGGCGACTTCTCGCGCGAACAGAGAGGCGATCGACGTTGCGAGCAAACTCAGCCAGAGCTTTGGATTTATCACCATAGGCTCCGCCACCGTGTATATTGACGACATCCGCTCCAATCCATTCCGCAACCTCCGCCTGGTACTCCAGCTCCAGCAAGGATTTCTCCACGACATCCGCTCGTGGCGCATTCAGCACAACAAACTGATCGGGATGAAAGCTGGTTCGAAGCTGATGCTGCCTGGCGAATTCTCCGCACTCTTTGAATCGCCGAATGATTTCCTGTCCGTCGGGTAATTCCTCGATGTTGTAGCCCGAAGTCGCATGAGTCTTCACAGGCAGGATCTGGCTGTTGACTCGAAAGCAGCCAATATGATTTCCCGCACAGTATCGCAGCGATGCCAGCAAAGCATCGGCGTTCTGAAGACACAGGCGACTCAGTTTCGCCAACGCATCTGTGCGGTTCATTCGACCGATGGCCGTGACGGTCGTATTGGCAAATTTGATTGGCTGCTCCTGAAACATGCAGCAAAGGCCCAGGCGAATCACGGCCTGCCCCAATTCATCATCGTGATCGACAACTGCAGCACCGTCGCCAGTGACACCCAAATCAGATAAGGAATCTGCACCAGACTGACCCAGCGAAAATGAGGCCAGACAGCCACCATGAGCCAGACAATCGAAGCCCAGACGACAAGGATATCGACCGCCGCCAATGGCAGGTTTCGCAGTCCGAATTGAATCGGCGTGAAGATCAGATTGGCGACCAGATTAATTCCAAAGGGCAGAGCCACCAACCAGCCAACTTTGCCTCGCAGGGCCTGCCTGAACACAAAGCCAAAACTGATCAGGATCATGGGATACAGGATCTGCCAGATCAGCCCAATTGTTCCTGGAGCCGGTGTCCACGAAGGTTTGGCCAATCCGTTATACCAGGTCATCCAGTCCATTTGTGTTCCAGTTCGGGTCGTAACGAAGGGCTGTGTTCGCCAGTTAAGACGCTGCAAATCCTTGACTCAAGGATCTCTCAAGGCGGGAAGCGGACACTGTATTGTCGGTGATCCGTCTTTGAATCAAGCAGAATCACTCGTTCTTGTCACTTCGCAGATGGCAGATGCCTCAGCACACTCTCCGCCACCTGCTTCGCCATCGCTTCGTTTCCCATGGCGTTGAAGTGAACACCGTCAGTGGACTGCCATTCCGCATGAGATTCGACCAGTTGAAACAGATCATCTGTTGCTGCTGCACTGTCCTTCATGATCTCAGCGGCCAGGATGTTTCGGGCTTTGACACGACTTGTATCATCGGCAAAAGCCTGAAGATCGTCTTTTCTTCGCATCGGTGTTGTTGTGGTCCAGATCAGTTTCGCTTCGCCCGCATGTTGTTTGATGGCCAGAACCGTTTTGGCGAGTCCGTCACGATACTGCTCTTCCGTATAACCCCAGCCATGCAGGCCATTGTTGAAGTGAATTACGGAAAACCTGTACTGCTTCAGCAACAGTTGCAGATCGTCGTTGAATGTTGGATCGGAGACACATTTGGAAGTCGTCAGGCGAGCACAACTGGCTTTGCCGAACAGATGCTTTTCAGCGCCGCCAAAGTATCCTCGCGTAATCGAATCTCCAACAAACAGAACCCTGGGCAACTCATCTTTGTCAGCATCTGTCACCCAGATATCAATCCATTCGATCCGCTCTCGAATCGGATCGTCTGCACACAGAAACGAACAACACAGAGAAAGGCAGAGCAGAAAGCAGACGGACTTCATGGTTGGCATCACAAAGTTTGGGAATGGACGGGCACACATCGCAAGCATCCACAGACGTTACTGAGGACCTTAAGCTGGATGATAACATCGAAGCAGTCAAAGATCGTCCCGTCAGGCAAAACAACGAAACTGCAGAGAATTTCCCAGATGGAGTGGTTATAGGAATTCCGTTCCGGGTATTGGTGCTTTGACAGCCCACCAGTACAAGGGACTTTTCTGTCTGGGGCTTTTGAAACTGATCAGGCTGAGTATTTGTATTGCATGTGAACTGTTGTCGGAAAATTTCCGTCTGCTCGCTGGTTGATGCGGCAAAATCGCTGCAAGTAACTTCGTGCCATCTGCCTTATGGGGAATGCATTTTCTATGAGTCGTCGCCTCTACATTTCTATGTTCCTCCTGTCACACTGCCTCGCCTGCTTTGCCGTCGGCTTGAATTCCTGCCGAGCACAGGAAACATCGGAACCCTCAGAGAAAACATTGACAGCAGCGGTCAATATTGTGCTGGACTGTTCGGGCTCAATGGGGCTTAAAGACGTTCTCTCTTCCAACCAGGATGAGGCTCGCCGAGGTGACGTCTGTCGGCAGGTCGTCGGACAAGCAGTCGAATCCCTGAAGGGCAGCAATGTCGGTGTCGGGCTCGTTCTGTTTGGACATCGGTGCTACTGGAAACTGTCAGACGATGGTACTTACTCAGTCCAGTTGTCCGCGATCGGAAAGAAGCAGGAGCTTAACGTTACGGAAGTTGATCCATCGTTTGATGTCAGTCAGGAAATCGCACTCGACGCTGCGACGGACCAGCAGATCCAGCGAATAAAAGAGGTGTTGTCCACTATCGAATTTCGCCGTGGCGCTCAGTCACCATCCGTTCAGGCCGTCGACAAAGCCGTCGCAGCGCTCGACTCTTTGCCAGACTCGGTTGAATCACGAAATGTCATTCTGGTAACAGATGGCGTTAACCAACTAGCCGATCAGGAATCCACCGCTCGGGACACGACGATTGAAGCACTCACTGAAAAGATAAAGGGGGAAGGGCCACAGGAGGAAGCCAAGCCTCGCGCGCGGTTGCATGTCATTCTGTTTGGAAATGTGTTTAAGACTGATGATGCAGGCAGATATAGCTCAGAGGAGACTAATACCTGGGTCGAAGCTGTTTCGAAGCTTGTAAAAGAGACTGGGGGCGTACTCACGACGGCTCAGGACGCGGACTCGCTTTCAGACGCACTGTCATCAGTCATGACAGGAGTTGATGGCCGCAAGTCAGGCGAGATTACCGGGGAAATCCGCAAGAATGGTCGCCTCATTGGAACCAGTGGTGAATTCAAAGTCATGCTGATGGAAGGGGAGGATTCTCGGGCCGAACCGGTCGTTTCCGAGGAAGGCAAGTTTCGGTTTCAGAACGTCCCGACTGGTCGGAAGTATTCGATCAAAGTCACCGGCCGAATTCGGAATCGCCTGTTTGAGGCCGAAGTGAAGGATGTCATCGCACGGAGCGGAAACAATCAGTCCCCTGTCAAAGTGGACCTGGAGTGAACCGGCGTACTTGGGTGGGAAACAACCGGGTAATTGCTTGAACATGCTTTAGCAACGGCTTATCATCGCTGCCCACATAGCCAACGGAATGCCCACCCCGGAATCCATGGAATCCACTTCCAACCAGGCTTGGATGGCTTGCTTTGCGGTAAATGACCCCTAATTTGGCCAAAGCAAGTTCTCGACATTCGAGTCATTCTGCGGCCGTTTTTACTGATTTCCATCGATGGCAGAGCCAACCACAGCCATTGCGTTGCGCGAGCGGTTCTTTTCAGAATTGCATCGTGGGGTCGTCGTTGACTTCGCCTCGTTCGTGAAGCTCTTGTCCCTGAAGAGTCTCAGCGATGAAGTGGCGGAAGATCTCTTTCTGGTCCAGATCGAGTACGCACTGAAGCGTGACGAGCCGATCTTTGAGGCGCAATTAATCGATTCGCTGCCCCAATATCGAGCGAGTGCCGGGGCTGCATTTCTGACCGCGAAGTTGAAGCACACAAGGTTTGCGCATTGCTTCATACCGGATCCGCGAAAAACGGTCGTTGCAGGCGGGGAAATCTTTCTCCGCTCCACCAACGTACTGCCGCCCGATCAGTTTCTCGATCCTGAATCGTTTGGAGACTCATCGCTCCTGCCAGAACTCCACCTGCGAGTCACCAAGGGGCCTCATGAGGGCCGGGAGGAAGTTTACTCTGGTGCCGTTTCAGTGGTAATTGGTCGGGCGCTTGACGCTCAATTCTCCCTTTCAAAAGACGCCAAATGTTCACGATTGCACTGCCGAATCGATTTTCGCCCTCCGATTTGTGAGATCCTGGATCTCAACAGCACGAATGGCACCTTCGTAAACGGCGAACAGATTGAGAAATGTCGCCTCGTCGACAAAGACTCGATCCAAATCGGGAATTCAAAGTTTCATGTTTACCTTGGTGCCCCCAAGGAACGAACGAGCCAACCTTCGCCGCCAGTTACCTCAGCCCCCCGTCAGATCGCAGAATTCACGATCGAGTCGCAGTTGGGGGAGGGAAGCTTTGGAACCGTTTATGCGGCTAGTCGAGCGAACTCGGACCGTAAGTTCGCATTGAAGCTGCTGTCAAAGATGTCTCTCGACAGTCCTGTGCACGTTGAGTCATTTGTTCGGGAGGCATCAATCTCTACAAAACTGAAGCACGAGAATATCGTAGAGACCCTCGATTTTGGAATCTTTGATCAGAGCCCCTATCTCGTTCAGGAACTCGTGCCATCAGTTGAGATCTTTGGCGTATTGTCCGGCATGTCGAAATCGGAGAAGATCATCATTGTTCGTGATCTTATGTTGGAAATCCTTGCTGGACTTGAGTTTGCTCATCAGAACGAAGTGTTGCATCGTGATATCAAGCCCTCCAACCTGCTCTTTTTCCCGCGTGGCAGTGGCTATTCGGCTAAGTTGGCAGACTTCGGGCTATCGACTCGAACCGGTGCAGAGCAGCGAGCGGACAGCAAATTGGTTGGGACAGTGGCCTACATGGCTCCGGAGGTCTTGCTGGACCCGAAACACTCCAGCCGCGCCTGCGATATCTATGCGGCTGGCGTTTGCCTGTATGAGTTGCTGTGTGGAAAGCGCCCGTATGCATCCGCAAAATTGTCCAGACTGGTCTTCATGATTCTCAATGAGCCTCCGACCCCGATCCGGGATCGGATTAGCGACATCCCGGATTCGCTCGAACAGGTCATTACTCGATCAATGAGTCGACGTCCCGAGGATCGCTTTTGCTCAGCAGCAGAGTTTGCTCAAGCCCTTGGGCATGTTTCCGATCCAGCCTGACCGCTTTTGCCGACATGTTTTGGCAACCGGTGTTGTCCACACAATGTATCCAAAGGCCGGACCCTGGATCGTACTCCTGATCAGGGGATCAGGAAAATCAGACCAACAACTGCTACCGCCTGAATACTGGCCCCGCCCAGATCAATCTCGTCAGGGTTAGGAATGTAAGCATCAGGACCAAATTCACTGCACGTTGGACAGTCAGGCTTCGCATGAACCAATGAGCATGGCGGCTCAACGGTCATCATGTATGGCAGGACAGGAATTCTTCCAGCAAAGTGTGCGAAAGACGTGACCTCGGTGAAGTAGCCACTTGTTCGCCCACATCGTTCCAGATTGGGGTCTTCAAAATAAAGAGGATTATGGTGGAACGGAAACGTGTTTCGACGTGGGCGAAAGCTTACCCAGGTACCGGAAGACCAGTTCCGCTGCGTTCCTGCTTTGCTGAAATACTCTTTGCCCTCATTGAGTTCATCTGGTAATTCATCGGCCGAATGGATCGCTGCCCCCAGGCTGACCTTCCCGAGGATGGAGAAAAGCCCATCGCTTTTTTGCGGTGCTGCAATATCACCCTTGGTTGCAGCGTCCTCCGTCGGACCTGGAGGCATTGGTGGAACCATCGGGGCGATCTCTTCGGAGCCAGAAGTCTCCTGATAGGCAACAGTTTGCAGAGGATTCTCGGACTCCTCGGGTGTCGGCTCTGCAACAATCGCAGAGAACTCACCCATTTCGAAATCCACAAATCCTTGTTCGATTTTCCGAGGCCTGGCCGCTCGCCAGCCACTCGTTTTGACCTCCGAGATTTCTCCTACCGCGAATGATGTGTCGTTTTCAGCGTTTCTGGCGATGACTTCAATCTCGTCGCTCATCGTGAACAACTCGTCTTCCGACTTCCTGCAACCTTCGATATCTGTTTCGGGCAAAAGACCCGCATGCACGGGAACAAGCGTGATTAGCCGAGTCCCGTAGGCCGCCGCATGCTGCGAGTAAAGCCTTGTGGGGAAGGACACTCCAGGAACCGGGAGATCGCTGGCGCAACCCTTTTCACTTCCTGTCGAAATGCTTCTGACTTCGTCAGCAAAATCAGGCAGAAGCTCATCATTTGCCCTGCAGGAGCTACTTCCCGTCAGTCCGTTGCCCATTTGCACAGAGACGCACAGACCCAAAAATGCGGACTTTAGCTTGAGCATCCGTGCTCTCCCGTAGACCTTTGGTAGCTCGCAAAAAAGGAACGAGCCCTTCAGGTAGAGTTGTCGTCAAATTCAGCACAGGGACCTGAGAACTGACACACCCGTAGGCAAACTCACGCTGACGCCAACATCCTCCCCAAACCGCCCATCCACTCAAACCGCCACATGCAACCCCCTCTTCCCTGTCCAACTGGTGTAAGTTGGGGATCGAGACCTTGTGACCCCGGAACTTGTCGCAGATTTTGCTTCTCTTTGCCTCTTACGGGGGGTTAGTATCTTCAAGAGATACCGGGTCAATATGGCCCGAAAATTCGTTAGAACCGACTATTCGGGATCGAAAGATGCCAGTTACGACGTTGCTGCAGATTCTCCGACAGGTTTTCTCCAATCCTCGGCTGAAGCAAAAACAGGGGAAAAAACTGCAGTTTTCGCCGATTCTACTGGAAGAGCGCTGGCTGCCCGACGCCAGCTTTGCGCTTGTGGGCTCGGTTCTGCATCTCGATGGTTTTGCAGCGGGTGCGGACCTGCAGATTTCCTCGAACGGAGATGAGTTCCAGTTTGACCTCACAGGCGACTCGTGGGACGTTGCTCTTGTCAACGCAGATTTCGATGTGATTGGTAACTCGCTTCAAACGAAGAGCGGGGCCGGGATTACTTCCATCTCCATTGGAGCAAGCAGTGCAATTGGCGACGTCCTGAATGCGGCGGCGATTCAAATTGAAAACCTGAGTATCGTGGCGAGCGGGGCGGTAACACTCACAGACGCTGCTAATGACTTCGACAATGTCACAATTCACGCGACTGGTAGTGGTATTGGTATTGGCGATGTGGATTTGGCTGACGCCGACGGTATCACGCTGACAGACATCGATACCGCCGATGGTTCAATCACGGTTGTCGCTGGAGGCCATATTACGGCGACCGATGTTCAGTCTCTCACCAATGCCGATGCCAATGATATTTCGCTGACAGCGAACGGTGCAGCCTCCGACATTCTGGTCACAACCATCAGTGCTGGCACAAATGGCGACGTGACTCTGATTGCTGGCGATGATGTCGTCGATTCCAACAGTACGGACGCGAATCTGGTAACAGCCGATGTTCTGACGGTGACTGCCGCCAATGCCACAGACGACGCGACCGATGGGATCCGTCTGGACACGACTGTGAATAGTCTCGACGCCAGCGTCACAGGAGGCGCTGCAGGCGGAGGCATCGACATTGATGAAACAAACTCCATTACGCTGACAGACATTGACACGTTCAATGGTTCGATCACGGTCGTCGCAGGCACCAGCATTACAGCGACAGACGTTGAATCACTTACAGATGCTGAGTCGAACGATATCTCGCTGACGACCACGGCAGGAGACATCCTGGTCGGAGGCATTTCTTCTGGTGGAACAGCGGGGGACGTTACGCTCAACTCAGCAGGGGCGATCGTGGATGACAATGGCGCGGCGCTAAATATTACAGCCGATGTTGCAACACTTTCTGCATTCACTGGAATCGGTGACGGCAATGCCCTGGAAACGACAGTTGTCACACTGGAGGCCGACAATGCCACGAGTGGCGACATTGAGATTGTCGAAACGAGCGGTCTGCTCATTAGCAGCACGGGCGTGCAGACTCTGGACGGCAATGGAAACATCAATATTGATGTTGAGGCTGGTAACCTCACCGTGAATTCCGTCGTCACCGCTCATGGCGCGGGAACCGTTACGCTCAACGCAGATGCAGGCACCATTGCCTTGGCCGCTGCCGTCACTTCCACCACCGGAGCAATTGCAGTCACCGGAGATGTCGTCAACCAGAATGCTGGTGGGAATATCAGCACGGGAGGAGCGGGGACAGTATCGGTGACGGCGGAGAACGGCGGAATAGACATGGCCGACGGAACCACTACCACGACTGCCAACGGTACAATCAGCTACAGTGCATCAAATGGGCTGGCGCTGAGTCAGTTAGTCAGCACCAGCGGAGCAATCAATGTCACAGCGGACAGCGATAGCAACAACACAGGCGCGATTAATGATAATCTGGCGGATACCGATGGAGGAACGGCTGGCGAGCAGGGGATTAATCTGAGCACATCCGGAACAGCCACTCTGATGGCAGCCCAGGGGATTGGTACCGCTGGAGATGGAGATATTGATGCCTCCGGCGGATCTCTGGAGATTTCGGCCGGCGCAAGCAATGTGTTTCTTTCGGAATCGAACACGATTTCGTGGCTGGATTCCACCTTCGGAACGGCCACACTGAGTGGCGGCACCTTCAATGTCGGCAGTCTGCAGAGTGTGTCAGGAAACGTTGTCGTTGCTGCGGGAACACTGGGTGGCACCGGCACAGTGCTGGGTTCAGTCACCGCGCAGAATGGGGCCACGGTTGCGCCCGGGTTGAGTCCCGGAATTCTGAATACCGGAGATTTCGAACTGGAAGCCGGAGCCGATCTGGACATCGAGATCAACGGGATGACGGTTGGCACACAGTACGACCAGGTGAATGTCACAGGCGCAGTAACGCTAGCCGGCAATCTGAATCTCACGGGAACCTACGTTCCGGCGGGCGGCGAGACCTTCACGATTGTGAACAATGACCTTGCTGACGGGGTTTCCGGAGTCTTTGCTTCGATCACCGGCGGTACGGATATCAATGGAGGAACGTTGCAGGAAGGCGACCTCATCAGTAACTTCCTCGGGACGGCGATGACGGCCCGTATCAGTTATTTGGGAGGAAACGGAAACGATGTGGTTCTGACTGTGCTTCCCTCGACTTACAGTTTCTCGGCCGCGAGTTTTTCGATAGCCGAAACCAATGCCAATTTTACGAACTCTAATACGGTTGTGCTGAATCGGACAGGTTCTCTGGGTGCGGAAACCGTGAGCATCCAGATTGCTGCAGGAACTGCGACGGCGGGTTCGGACTTTGTTGCTGAAACGGTCAATGTCAACTTCACTGAGGGGCAGACGACGGCGTTCGTCTCGGTTCAGATACGTGGCGATCAGATCATAGAAACCAATGAAACGATTTCTCTGTCAATGACCGCATTCTTCGGTACCGGTGTTGCCGGGGGCACTAATCCGACCGCAACGGTTTCGATCACAAATGATGATGTCGGATCGATCACAGTCAATGACGTATCAACTGATGAAGCAAACAACCTTGTCTTTACGCTGACTCTGGATCTGGATACGGCACAGAATATCACTGTGCGTGTCGATACGGCGGAAGTATCAGCAGTCTCGCCTCAGGACTTCACTGCGATCAGCAATCAGACGGTAACGTTTCTGGCTGGCGGCGGTCCAAACCAGACTCGAACTGTCATCGTCTCGGTAAATGACGATAATAAGTCCGAAACGCCGGAGACGATGCAGTTGAACCTCACCAACGCCCGGTTCAACGGAGCAGTTGACGCTTCTCGCGTTGGAATCGGCGATGCTCAGGGAATCGGGACGATTCTGGACAATGACTCGGCCCAGGTCAGCATTAACGACGTTTCCCAGCTTGAGAACGGGAATCTCCAGTTCACAGTGACGCTCTCTCATGATGTCTCTCAGGATGTCACGGTCGTGGTCAACACGGCCGACATCGTCGGCGAAGCGCTGGCGGGAACGGATTTCACGGCTGTGGTGAATCAGACCGTGACGTTCACAGCCAACAGCGGAGCCAATGCGACTCAGACTGTCACGGTGTTACTGAACAACGATGGCATCGTTGAAGATGATGAACAATTCGACGCCGTGCTCTCGGATGTTCAGGTAGGAGGCGTCACGAATCTGGCTCGGGCTTCCATCGGAGATGGAACAGGCATCGGTACTATCCTGAATGACGATTCGGCGTTGCTGACGATTGCCGGAGTCACTGCCAATGAGGCAGACTCCGGGTCGTCCGTGTTTCAGTTTAATGTCACATTGTCGGCTGCCGTGGAAGACGGGCTGTCTGTTGCGTTTTCCACATCCAATGGTACTGCGACGGCTGGTTCGGACTATACAGCCATCATCAGCGGAGTTCTGAATTTCGTCGGAACTCTGAATGAAGTTCAGACGATCAATGTGACCGTGTTCGGAGATACGACATTTGAAGCGACCGAGCTCTTTACTGTGGCTCTGGGTGCGATCACAGCCACCAACACGGGGATCGATGTCGGAACTTTTCTGAGTACTGTCGGAAGCCCGGCGACCGGAACGATTACCAACGACGACACTCCACTGCTTGCTGTTCTGCAGGGCGGAAGTCTGACAATCTCAGATGAAACCGTCAGTGGTCAGAATGACAGCATCTCAATTTCGTTCGACGGCGGAACAAATGAAATCGTGATCACGTCTGCCGGCGCTAATCTGGGAACCGGCTCAGCGATCGTCTCGAACACACTGAGATTCGCTGCTGCGTCTGTGACGGATACCATTTTCGTGACGACGCGTGGTGGCAACGATGTGCTGTTGGTCGACTACAGCTCCGGTGATCCCGTTACAGGGACAGGTGGCATTGTGTACAACGGCGGTCCAGGGGGAAATGACGGACTGACCGTTCTCGGCAACTCCGTAATTAATGCCACCTACCGTCCGAATGTGGCTGTCACTGGCAATGGCTTCATTGATCTGGGCAACGCGCTGACAGGAAACATCGTCACCGGAAGCTTTGACCGCGTGACTTTCTCCGGCCTTGAACCGGTCGATATCAGCGGAATGGCCACGGCCACCCTTGTGCTGCCCGGACTCGATGATCTGCTGACCGTTGCTGATGGGACCGACTTTTTCTCAGGCGGCGTCAACAACGCACTTCGCGTGTCCGGCACCTCTGACGCCGTCGCAATCGAAACGGCAGCGTTCTGGAACAATACGCACCTCGTGATCGATACTGTCACCGGCGGTGGTGACGGAGATGATCTGGTGATTATCTCCGGCGGCGCTAATGGCCATAATAATGCTTCAATCTCCGTGCTGGCTGGCGCCGGTGCTGAAGAGATCCGAATTACCAGTGATGCGATCACAACCACCGCGAATCAGACTTATCAGGGCGCAACAACCCTCAGTTCCGCGTCGAATACCGTGACTCTGAATGGTGCCAATATCACGTTCCAGTCATCACTGCGCAGCCTTGTGGATGGGGAAGAATCGCTTGATGTGAATGCTTCGGGTTCGCTGACCCTCAACGGTGCCGTGGGTGACAATGCACAACGACTCAGCAGTATGACGTCCTCATCTGCATCGCTGGCGATCAACTCAACGATGACTGTAGTGAATAACATCGCCATCACGACGAACACTCTAAGCATTGGAGGAGCAGTAGCCGGTGGCGGAACACTTTCGGTTGCACAACGGACAAACGGAACCACAATCGGGATCGGGGCGGGCGCAGTGGGCACCCTGAATCTTGACGCCGCTGAACTTGCTCTGTTGACCGACGGATTCACCGCTATTGTGATTGGCGACGCAAACACGGGCGATGTCGACGTCAACGCATCGAATTTCTCTGACAATCTGACGATCAACGGAGCCAACATCTCGGTCACAGGTCTCGATGCAGCCGCAAACAGCGTCACGCTGAACGCAGTGCAGTCGATAACGGACGGTGACGATGTGCCGGTAGATATTATCGCGGGAGCTCTTGTGCTGTCTGCCGGTACCGGAATCGGAACGGCCGCAAATCAGATTGAGACCACCGTGACTTCTCTGCGAGCAACAAACTCCACGTCGGGTGGAATCTTCCTTCGAGAAACCAATGGCCTTCAGATCATCGGCTCAGGAGTTCAGACTCAGGCCGGTAACGGCGATATTCGTATTGATGTGGTCGCAGGTGATTTGGAGGTCAACGCTGGTGTCACCGCCGACGGCGCTGGCACCGTGACTTTGACGGCAGGTGAGGATATCGAACTGGGCGCTCTGGTCAGTTCGACTTCCGGCAATCTGACAGTCACCGCCGACAGTGATGCCAGCAACGCAGGTGCCATCACGGATACGCTGGCC
>JBIIIF010000389.1:0-4886 GCA_044235005.1 Planctomycetaceae bacterium
CAGCCGAATACCACCGCAGTCAGGAAGCTGCGGCTCAAGCCAGTCAGCAGATTCAGTTGATGCAGTTGAGCATGATGGCGGTGAATGCCGGCATCGCTGAGATCTGGCAAGTGCAGATGATGCCTCGCCCCGGCGTTCGTGCTCGGCCGATGGTTGTCATGGTCCCTGCACAAAACAGTGGTCAAGCTCAGGCCCTCGCGGCAGAAAAGTATCCCGCTTTCGTACCCGGCGCGACGGCTCAGGTGAGCGACTAATGCGGTCTCGGGAGCATGGGTGGACATTGAGAAATGAGTTTCCTGATGGCTTCACGCATACCTATCCAGCGAACTTCAATTCTCAAACATGTTCTGCAGCGACAGCCATCACTGATGGAACGGGGGTGATGACGGGCAGGCTATTGTCCATTCAGCATCGGACCTGCAGTAGTCGCGAAGAAGTCTTCAATGTCGTGACGCAAACATGGTCACAAAACTACGGCTGTCCGGGAAATCGCGAAGGGGCAAATCAAACGACCGGCTGGCAAGGGAATGCTCAAGGTCGTGGGTGCGGTTGGGGCCGCGGACCTTCGGGGCCTGCGATGGCGTTGGACCATGGTAACTGAACAGGAACTACACCGCTCCCATCCGCCAATGGGACTTCGCGAAAGACACTGCTGAGTGATATGTTCGCCAGAAGAGGAACATCACCTGCCTCCAATCCGGAATCCGAAGCCCATCCCAAATACTGTTTGGCATTTTCGTCAGACTCATGTCGCATCGCCTCTTCCACATCCGGGTTTGTGCGACTTTCGACGAGTTGGTGATAGAGTGTAGCAACGACGTTTTTCCACGGCTCCCTGAAAACAGGGATCCCGTTGGTTGTCTGATTTCTACCACGTTCTGAGTACACACTGACGGCGTAGTAGACTCGATCATTACCTGCGGTGACTACGGAACCGTGATACCCAGCAAGTCCGGTCAACGAACTCCCTTCTTCGAACGCGGGCACCACGCCCTTCGAATCACTTGATATACTACCTGCCACTTCGTCACTCACAGCAATCGACGCGAGGTTGTCAACTGTCAGCACTGAGCCTGGCGGTAGAAGCAGATTGAAAACCGTATTCTGCAGATCAAAGGAGCGGAGAAAGCCCTGCCGGTGCAGCCAGCCGATCATGTTCTGAATATCACCGCGTGTCACAGTGCCTGGCGTATAGCCCACCAGCGGATGAGACGGCAAGGCGGTTGATCGAATCGGCTGATTGTCGAAATATTGCAGCAGCACATTGTTCAAATGTTCGTCACGCATCGCGGCCCCCAACTGGCGATCGATTTGCTCGACGTCTGTTCGAGTCCATTTTTTATCGCCGCTGATGTACAGATTGACGTAGTAGAGGTCGCGAATCGTCCGTCCGCCATGAAACTTGAGGCTGTGGTCCAGCGTCGGAGTGCTTTCACCAAAAAAGTCGAACTGACGACCTCCGCTTGCTGACGCGGATCGAATCTGAGAACTGGATTGAGAGATCTGAATTGCGTCTGAGTTTCTCTCTCCCGCAAGAGTGGTATCTCCAATGCGTCCACTTTGACTCAAAGAAGCGGTCGACGAATTTGCACGAGGTGGAAGAGGCCACGGACTCCAGAAGTTCAGAGAATCTTCACCCGGAGTCTGTGGTCCCGGCAGTACAACAGGGATTGTTGGATTTGGTGACGGTCCGCCAGGTTGTGTTCCCGGATTAGGAGTTCCCGGTGACGGCGTCGGATTCAACACGATCGGCGTGTAAGGATTGCCTGGAAAACGTGGATAACCAACGTTGTACCACGGAATGCCGCCAGGGTACGGCACATACGTAATCGGCGGATATCCTCCGCGCACGGGGCCTGTGTAGCCACCCGGAATCGTGCCCGGTCCGTTAACAGCCGCACAGCCTGCGATCAATGTGGTCGCGCAGCAAAATCCGAGGTCACGAAACCAGCGTGAAACAGACGTTTTCATGATGTCTATCGCAGCACGGAGAGAGGATGCTGCAATCCGTTTTCGATCTCACCCATCATGGCGGGAGCCATAGAGGTCAGATCGTTGAGAGACGGATCACATGAGGTGAGTTTTGCATCGGACACGAATCGCCGAAGTGAGGTCTGGCGAATAATGCCGTTTGCGAGAGGAGACTGGCAGTGTATGCAGAATCGATAGATTGGTGAAAGGTCGATTTTGCCGGTTCATCAATCGCCCCTGATGATTACCTTTGCGAATTGTATTTTCTGCAGGAAAGGCATTGCAGGGACGACACGTGCACGGAGCATTGTTCGCGATGGGAATGATCTTTACCCATGTCGCTCACTGCGATAGCGTCCGTTACTGGACATCGCATCAAGGACGAATTCATGAAGTCTCTGTTTTTTTACACGGTCGGTCATTCGATTCACCGGTACACATCTCCCCTTAAAAGGTGCGTGGCCCTTATCTTTTGCTGCATGTACTTGAGTCAGCCACTGTTTGCGGACAGCTACCGCATGCGTGCAAAGTGCAGTGCCGAGAAACGACTTTCAGCGGAGCTTGTTCTGGTTCGCCGGGCCAAGTCGCACTACAAGGGAATGTGTCGCGACGGGAAAGGTGTTTACGAAGTCGCCGAGACTCAGGTTCCGACCGTCCAGGCGATGGTCTCGCAGGTTGATACAGAAATCCCGCCCGTCGAGGAACGTTCCACCAGGCTGCTCATCAGTTATTCCGACCAGAATACAAAGCCCACAGATGCGACGCTTCAGGCTGCCGGCCTGAATCTCGTTGAGGATTATGAGAATGGTTCGTTCCTGATCGTTGAGCCGCATGGCGGTACGGTCACAGCCACTACCGTTGAAGCCTTGATGGCTGACAATGCCGTCACCTATGCGGCTCCGGACTACATTATGTCCATTTCGCAGCTCGGTAACGAACCTTCAGCAACCTCTGACGGCAAACCCAACGATCCGATGCTGGATCGATTGTGGGGCATGCAGAATAGTGGAGCTGCGAAAGTGTGGCCGGTCACTTATGACGCCGCAAACATTATCGTGGGCGTGATTGACACCGGTGTTGACTACCGCCATCCGGACCTGAAAGACAACATGTGGACTCGGGCTGGAAAACACGGATACGATTTTTATGACAACGACGATGATCCAATGGATGAACAGGATCACGGAACTCATTGTGCAGGAACGATTGCCGGCGTCGGAAACAACGGGATCGGCGTAACCGGCGTCAGTTGGAATGCAAAGATCATGGCGTTGCGTTTCATGGGGCCGGATGGCTCCGGATCGACCTCTGATGCTGTTCGGTGCATTGACTGGGGCGTCGCCAATGGAGCCCATATTCTCTCAAACAGTTGGGGCGGCCCGGATACTTCGCCAGAACTGTCCGAAGCTGTTTCGCGAGCTGAGCGAAAGGGCGTACTCTTTATCGCCGCAGCAGGAAACACAGGCGGTGGTGGCAATAACAACGACCAGCGTCCAAGTTATCCTTCGTCACTCCGGCAGGCCAACATCATTTCTGTAGGCGCTATCGATGTGAAAGATCAGCGAGGTTCGTTTAGCCATTATGGTAAGCAGTCCGTCGATATCGGAGCACCGGGCGTTGATATTCTTAGCACTGTCCGAAACAACGGGTATGAATCATTTAGTGGAACATCAATGGCAACTCCGCACGTCGCCGGTGCTGCGGCGCTGATCTGGGCTCGTATGTATAACACGCCTGTTCAGGATCCCACTCAGATGGCTAAGGTGAGAGACCTGATTTACGAAAACGCTCGCCCCATTCCTGCACTCCGCGATTTCTGGGGACATACTGCTCCGGCAAAGATCCAGGGCGGCGTTCTCGACCTGACCTTTCTGGTCAAATCACCAACCGGCAACACGCCACCGATTACCGGTCCGCCCCTTGCTGACGTTCCGCGTCGACGGCGACTGGTAGAGAACAGAATGATCATAGACCCAAGCCGTTTACGGTAGGTCGTTTCTGAAATTGTCCAGTATCGAACGAGCCAACCATGCGACCAGAACTGATTCTTCTCTGCGTCATTCTTTTCAACACGTGCATACGCCCAGTGCCTGTTGAGGCCGACGAAGCGTTCTCGGAGAACAACACGGAGAGGCCTTCCGTGTCGGTGCAGTGTCAAGGCCTTTTGCGTCATGGCATCGTCGCGATTGGTGGCGAGACGACGGGAACGACCATCTCATTCCATCGCTTAACCTGGGAACTGCAATTCGCAGACGACAATGATCGAGAGTTCGCCGCACTGCACCACAAGAAGCCAGTGCTGGTCACAGGTGCACTCCGAAAAGTCGTCAGCACAGAAAGCATGACTCGCTGGATCATTGACGTCAAAAAGATCTCGGCATCGGATTCGCGAGACGGCCAGGCAGAGGGCGCTCAGGTTACAGTTCGAGGTACTTTGCGAGCGGCCTTGTCAACCACCGGCGATGTCCCGAGTTTATCGGTCCGCACCGATGACCAGACATGGAGTCTGGATTTTGCTGGAAGTCGCGAAGCTCAGTCCGCCGCTGAATTGCACATAGGCCAGCCTATCGTTCTCAAAGGAACCGTGCTGCCTCCGCCCGATGAAGAAGAACGAGAAATCAAGCAGCCACGCGGTTCGGAGGCGTACAGGATACGAGTGAAAGCTATCGAAACTTCCGACACTGCGAAGGCCGATTCGCCGTTCCTTGAATGATGCTGCATGAGCCATGCAGAGCCTGCGTATTGTTGATTACGTTCATCGTGCCCAATTCGGTCAGTATTGTTGTTCAAGTTCGAAATAGAACGCTCGCTGAAGCCACCACTACTCTTCGAACCATGTCAATTGAAGCCCGGCATTCGCGGGATGTGCAATTAACTCTTCGACTCGAATCTCTCTTGCCTGACTTTATCAGAGT
>JBIIIF010000156.1:0-16842 GCA_044235005.1 Planctomycetaceae bacterium
CCTCTTGCGCGTAGGTGAGCGCGATATCTATCTTGTTCCAGGGCCGGTTGGTTTGAGTGACCTGATGCAGCTTTCCAATGTCAGTGGATTTGATCAGCATTTGTATCCGGCGTGGTCACCCTGTGATTCTCCGAAGATTGATCCTTCCGAATCAATGTTCGACACGATGAAGTCACAGGATGTCCTGCTGTTTCATCCATACGAGTCCTTTGAACCCGTATTGCGTTTATTAGCCGAAGCGGCTGAGGATCGCGACGTCGTTGCCATTAAGCAGACACTCTACCGTACAAGCAGAAACAGTCCGATTGTTAAGTCGCTGATGCGTGCGGCGGAGAACGGAAAGAACGTCACTGTTATCGTGGAACTGAAAGCCCGATTCGATGAAGCTCGCAACATCGAGTGGGCAAGGCAACTTGAATACAGCGGAGTACAGGTCATTTACGGTGTGCGCGGTTTGAAGACGCATGCCAAAGCCTGCATTGTCGTGCGGCGGGAGCCACAGGGATTTCAGCGATATTGTCACTTCGGCACTGGCAACTACAACGAGATCACCTCACGCTTTTATACAGACCTGAGTCTTCTGACCTGTAATCGAGATCTGGGAAATGATGCCATTTCCTGGTTCAATGCGGTGACGGGGTCATCACAGATTCAGCAGTTCTCGCAGATCGAATCGGCCCCGATCGGACTGCGTGAGAAGCTGCTGGAAATGATCAACGTGGAGAAAGAACGAGCCCGAAACGGAGATAAAGGCCATATCATTTTAAAGCTCAATTCTTTGGCGGACCCCATCATGATCTCCTCGCTGTATGAGGCATCGCAGGCTGGGGTGGAGATTGAGTTGAGCATTCGAGGAGTCTGCTGTCTCAAGCCCGGAGTTGCCGGCATGAGCGAAAATATCCGTGTGACGAGCATCATCGATCGGTTTCTTGAGCACGCCCGAGTTATGTATTTCCACCACGGCGGCGATGAGCGGGTCTTTATCTCAAGTGCCGACTGGATGCCTCGTAATCTGGATCGCCGCGTTGAGTTGCTGGTTCCTGTCCTTGATGACAACTGCAAACGAAAAGCCATCAATATTCTGAAGACCTGCCTGCGGGACAATATGAAGGCTCGCACGCTGACGCCCGATGGGTCTTTTGTGCAGCCTACAGGTTCTCCTGTGAAACCCTATCGCAGTCAGTTGGAGTTTCAGCGGAGATCTCGCGAAGCCGCTGAGAATGCGTTCGAGAGAAATCGTACTACGTTTGTGCCGGTGGAGCCGAATTCGTAGGGGATGAACGAAGTTTTGCTAGTGGCCCGAACGGAACGAGAGGATAGCCGGAGACTGATCGCATGTAATTCAGGTACGGTTCACCGAGATAGAACGCGATGCGGCGATCTTTGAGCACGCTTCCGACGCCAATATAGACAGTCCAGATGCCAGTCAACACGGCGTGATCCAATGTCATGGTTGGCGTAAACCAGATGAGTCCCAGGAAGCTCAGGTAGACAGGGTGCCTGAGATAGCGATAAGCACCGCGAGGAACGAAGTCGCGGCGCGGCATTTTCTTATTTTGGTACCAATGCATCCATTGAGTCCAGCCGGTCTGGAAGCCAAGCCCTGTCAGATGAATGCTGTAGAGCATACTGCCCCACGACAGCAGAAAGAAGCCCACCACGAGATTTGCGGCGACACCATTCAGATCCCACAGGCTGGTTGTCGTGCGTTGCCAGAACGCAAAGATTAACCACAGGCTGATGCACGTACAGACGCAGAAGAAAGCACCGTAGAACTCTGTGGGAACCCAATTCTTTAGTGCCGATCGAGTTCTTGGGTGCAGCAACAGGCTGTGGGGAATTGCAAACTGCAATGCCAGCAGGCCGTCAATCAGAATCCACGAGCTGGAAGATCGAGTCACGCCGTAGCGCAGGAACGAGAACAGTCCAACAACGGTGACTGCAAAGAGTGCCTGAGTTCCGATTCCGAATGCAAATCCGGCAAGACGACGAAGAGAGAACTCTGAGGATGGCTGATGGGTAAATTCAGCATTAATCAACGAAGCAGACATTTCAGACATCCTTGTTCTGAAAACTTATACTCTTTAATGCAACCATCGTGCTGGTTCAAATGGCTGGCGACGCGGCCAACAACGATAATCATCCTTTGATTTCGTTGGGGGCCGTTTGTTTCGATTCGACTGCGTCAGAGTTTTTCCGCGATGAAACAACCATACTTCATCGCTCTTGTGTTGTAAGCGTCGAGAAGCGTTTGAAATCGATCGATGAAGATGACCTGCTCAGGATCAATGATCGACGCAACTCGGCGTATACCGAACCGATTGACTCGATCACGACAGATTTCCCATGTTCTGGAGACTCGGTCGGTCCAATCATGAACGCGAGTCATCTTCAGTCCGGCGGATGTCAGCCAGTCACAATAGTCCTGCTCTGAACCGAGTGATGGGCAAAAGAATCCTTCGCAGACGTCGTAAACAAGTTTTGATTGTGGTTCTGACAACGGTGAGTCACCGGCCAGCCACGCACAGATGGCAACCTTACCTCCCGGTCGCA
The DNA here is from genome assembly GCA_044235005.1 of Planctomycetaceae bacterium. GTDB lineage: Bacteria > Planctomycetota > Planctomycetia > Planctomycetales > Planctomycetaceae > SXXK01. The sequence goes on from JBIIIF010000156.1 coordinate 2,554, forward strand.
ACCAGGTCGCCATTTTTCGAAAGAACGCGGGCTTGTCGAAGAGATGTTCGGTGCACTCAACACTCCATGCGACATCAAAGCTGCCGACAGGGAACTCCACTTTCTCCGCATCTTCACATAAGAATGAAGTGTTGTCTGAGGTACCAGCAAGGCGCGACGACCACGTTGCATAGCGTTTCTGGAAAGAGCTGATCGTTACACCTGTGACTTTACACTTCAGATGTTTAGCGAGATGAATCGATGAGCCACCCATTCCGCAGCCGATATCAACAACCTTGTCTCCCTGACGAATATCGGCTTCTCGCGCGAGTTGCTCGGTCAATTGGCGTGCTGCGACTTTGGGAGATTCATTAGCCGACCAAAGGCCGTGATGGATATGTTGTCCCCACAAGATTCTGTAGAAGATTGTGGAAATGTTATAATGTTGTCTGATGACGTTTTTCTTAACGTCCGCACAAGAGATCATTCTCAAGTTTCTCGCTGCATGATTTCACTGTGTGTTTCAGGTCAGAGTTGGGCGGCTACGGAGCATCGCCGGCAGCGATCCACAGGTCGCCATGAATGATGAGTTGATCGGCTACACCCACTGCACCCAGTGCTTTTCGGAATGGTGTAATCCCATACTGTGTTTGCAGAATGGCAAAACGCCCACGAACGTGCATCATGTTGTCTTTTTGTTCCGCTTCGGCTTCGAGTTTGATGGGCCGAGTCTTGCCTCGAAGCGTGAACTCACCGATCAGCTCATACAGTGGGGCACCTGCTCGGCTCTTCTTCTCCAGCAACGTGGCCGATTTGATCGCAAACGTGGCCGTAGGAAACTGGCCGACATTCAGGATTGCTGTGTTCTTCATGTTGTCGTTGACCTGCCGACGAGTCGACGCGTCTGTCGATCCGCTCAAGCCGACGTAACGCCTGGCGGCATCGGTGTCAGCATCAAAACTATTCATGTCGAAGACTAACTCTCCGGCATCCTCAACGGCGCCCAGGGTCAGCGAGCCGCTCTTGAGTCGTCCTTCGACTCCATGCGGATGCCCAAGGCCGGTCTTGTCGACGAAGATGTAGACTCGACTTTTCTGCACACTGATCTGATGAGGCTCTAACTGTTCGGCTTCCACCGGCTCCGCCTGGTTCCGCGCCTTGCCGGCCTGCTGCGGCTCCGCAAGAGAAACAGGATGAACGAATACAAATGCGACGCCAATAAAGAGGCTCAAAACAAGAAAACTGCCAGCCCGAACCATAAAGAAATCCTTCACTAAAAGCGGTCATCCCTCATGGAATCACCATGGGTAGCAAGAACCTAAACGGGCTGTTGCTGTCGAGATAGAATTACTATAATTATCATAGTTGGTGTTGTCGGAGGACGTGTTTTTTTGTCTGCGATCTGCAGAGCTCCCTTTATGTTGCTTGATCTGCGATTAAGAAATCTCCAGTCTGAGCTGATGGACGACCCGTCCCTCGACGGTGTCTCGCATGAACAGGCTTTGACTGGACTGCGGCGGATCAACTGGTGGAGCCGGACTGATTTGGCCGTCTGGCGAACCATACGACGGAATCTCGAGGGCGCCGGTTTGGATCGTCCGATTTCCATCCTGGACATTGCCTCCGGCGGCGGCGATCTTGCCATTCGACTTTCCCAAAGAGCTGAACGGGAAGGGATTGCAGTGAATATCGAAGGCTGCGATATCAGTCCGACGGCCGTCGGATTTGCGACTCGCCAGGCGTCGGCGGCGAATCGAGAAAATGTTCGGTTTACACTTTGCAACGCGTTGCAGGATCCGCTTCCGCAGGCCCAATATGATGTTGTGATGTGCAGCCTGTTTCTGCATCACCTGACAGAAGATGATGCCGTAGTATTGATGGGGAAAATGCAGGCCGCAGCTCGCTCGCTTGTGTTGATCGATGATTTGCGGCGTACCCGTTTGGGTTACTGCCTTGCCTGGCTGGGATGTCGTCTTCTGACGCGTTGTCACGTCGTTCATGTTGATGGTCCGATGTCTGTCGAAGGCGCTTTGACCGTCGCTGAAACGCAAAAACTCGCAGAGCACGCTGGTATCCGGAATGCGGTCTTCGAGACTCACTGGCCGGAACGATTCATTATGACCAGTCTTCAGAGCAAGTGTCCTGAGTCCCCAGTGAGTACTGAGGCGGCTTATGCACGGCAATGAACCAATGGCGTCGGAAAAATTTGACGTTGTGGTCATTGGTGCCGGAATCGCTGGCTCATTGGCAGGGCTGTTTTGTGCTCGGAGTGGTTTCAGGACTCTGATCGTGGAGAAGCAACTGTTTCCGCGTCACAAGGTCTGTGGCTGTTGTATCAACGGAAGAGCTCTGGCGATTCTTAATGATGTTGGTCTTGCGGGCTGTCTTCGGGAGCTAAAGCCAACGACAACGTCGTCGCTCGCGATTCGTTACGCTGGAAAAAAACTTGATATCGCGATGCCTCAGAATATCGCCGTGTCAAGAAAGGCACTTGATCAGTGTCTCCTGAATGAGGCCAGAAAAGCCGGTTGCGATGTTGTTGAGCAGGCCACGGCGACCGTGGTGCCATCTGACGTTTCTGACATAAGTTCCACAGACGATTTTCGCACGATTACCCTGAAGTCTTGTTCCCCGAATGTGGCTGCGACTGATATCGAGGCTTCAACAAACGAGAACCTGGAGACGAAAGTCTATGCTCGCGTCGTTCTGGTTTGTGACGGGCTGGGGCATCCGAGTATGCATCTTTTCCCCGAGTTTTCTTCTCCGCCGCAGCATGGATCTCGGATTGGTCTGGGAACAGTGATTCCGCGCGGCGACGGTGACAACTGGATTTCACCGGGGGCTGTGCTGATGGCCGTGGGACCGCAGGGGTATGCTGGAGTTGTAGAGATTGAAGATCGACAATTGAACATCGCAGCGGCAATCGATCCCGGTCATCTGCAGCAGAGTAAATCAGCGTGTTCATCGTTAATCAGCATTTTCGAAGCGGCAGGATTGCCCGTACCGACTCATCTCAGAGACGCGGTTGTTAAGGGCACAATTCCACTGACGCGCTCGGCATCAAGAGTCTCCGGGCACCGGATTTTTCTGTTGGGCGATTCTACGGGATACATCGAACCGTTCACCGGAGAAGGGATGGCATGGGCTGTCTCCGCTGCGCGGACAGTGATGCCTCTGGTCAAAACAGCAATCGATGAAACGTGGTCCAAAAATCTTGAACTGCGATGGGAAACGGAATTCGAAACCATCGTCAGTGGCGAACAGAAAGTATGTCGACTTCTGTCCGCCGCACTTCGAAAACCGTGGTTGCTGACGCCCGTTTTGGCCGCCTGTCAAGTCTTTCCTTTTCTGACACAGTATCTTGTTGGCCGCATTAATCGAGTGCCTCGGGCACTGGAAAGTGTCTGATGTCTTTCGTCATTTTAGGTCTCGGAACAGCGTTGCCTGAGCACTGCATCTCACAGCAGGGAGCTGCGACATTTGCAACGACCTGCATCGTGGCCAATGCTGCGGAATCCAGCAATGTGCCCGCACTTGTTCATGCCTTGTATCGGCGTGCCGGCGTTCATCAGCGCTATAGCGTACTGCTGGAATCGTCTTCCGATGGAGAGGCGACGGCCGAACGATTTTACCAGTTTGCGAAGTCCGCTGACGATCGTGGTCCAACAACGTCGCAACGCATGCAGCGCTATGAAAAAGAAGCGGGGACGCTGGTGGTCTCTGCGGCCGGAAAAGCTCTGAGCGAATCCGGGGTTGGTGCTCATGAGATTACTCACCTGATCACTGTTTCCTGCAGTGGGTTTACGGCACCCGGTGCTGATTTGCAGTTGATTCGGGAGTTGGGGCTTTCCGCGACGGTCTCGCGAACTCATGTTGGTTTCATGGGATGCCATGGGGCACTCAACGGATTGCGCGTGGCCCGAGCATTCGCCGATTCGGATCCTCGGGCAGTTATTCTGGTTTGTGCCGTGGAACTGTGTTCTCTGCACCATCAATATGGCTGGGATCCTCAGAAGATCGTTGCCAATTCTCTCTTTGCAGACGGAGCCGCCGCCGTTGTTGGGCGTTCTGAGGTTTCTGTAGATTCACTGGCGTCGACTAAGCACGGCAGACTGGTTGACAATGGATGCTGTGTCATTCCAAACTCAGAAGACATGATGACATGGAGAATTGCAGACAACGGATTTGAGATGTCGCTTTCTCCTGAAGTTCCAGGAATCATCACTCGACATCTTCCGGGTGTGCTTGAGCAATTTCTGAGTCGCAACAGTCTGACAATATCGGATGTTTCCAGCTGGGCGATTCATCCCGGCGGCCCCAGAATTCTGGCGGCCACGGCGGAGGCTGCCGGGCTTACCGAAGAACAGATGAGTCCTTCGATTTCTATTCTTCAGCGATGTGGAAACATGTCGTCGCCAACAGTTCTGTTCATCCTGAATGAATTGCGAATGCGTGCGGCACAACGCCCTTGCGTGATGCTGGGATTTGGCCCGGGGCTCAATGTTGAGTTGGCGTTGATTCGGTAGAGGCCCGGAGCGAAGAAACGCCCGGCGGGAGAAAGCAGCAGGGCCGGTAACAGCAATAAGTCTCCTGGTAGAGCGAGCATCAGCAGAATTGACATCAGTATTGAAAATCGACTTGTTGGTACGAAGTCGCTGAAGGCGAATACCAGCAGGCCAGTTCCGCAGGAAACCGACGTCTGAATCATGGCAACGCCGCAGTGCTGATAGGCCAACACAACGGCTGCAAATCGCGAGACGCCCGGTCGATTGACTGTTCGTCGGAAGAACGCGAGGAAGTGCAGTGTATCATCCACCGCGATTCCCAGTGCGATACTTGCGGTCATTACTGAGCCGATATCCATGGGATGTTGAAGCCACCCCATCCAGCCGAAAGCAATTACGATGGGAAAAACGTTTGATGCCATCGCCAGAATCCCACTGATAATGCCGGCTTCGACAATTGTCATCGTCAGCGTGATGACAAGAAATGCAGAAATCAAACTGTTGAACAGATCAGTCAGCAGTTGCCCCTGAATCTGATGCACGAGCGGCATGATTCCGGATGTTGTGACGGTCACACCTTTCGGGAGTTGCTTCTGTGAATAGAGTTCCTCGAGTACGACGTTGCGAACGTTCCCGAGGATCTCGCCATAATCAAGCGGTTCCAGCGCGCTGACATGAGCTGTCAGTCTCCAGACTTCGCCGTTTTCGGTTGTTCTAAGGGTTCCCATCTCGTGAAACGCCGGCCTGGCCAGATGAACGGCTTTGTTCAGCATGGCGGCCTTCATTTTGTCGGGCAACGACTCCATGAAAGGCAGCCGTGGAAAGATTGTCAAAGCGGAAGTCGTGGCGTGGACTGATGAGTGTTTCTGAACGGAATCATTAATGCGCCATAATAAGTCCATCTTCAGTCGGTCGTTCATGCGGCAGGTCTCATCGAAGGTCAGCAAGACTTCGATGGGAACAAGCGGGCCGAGGTGTTTTTCCAGCCACTCATAGTCCTGCATGATGCGACTGTTGTGAGGGAACAGAGTCTCAATGCGAATCGAGGTCTGCAGCTTCGGAAGTCCAGCAATTCCCGTCAGCATGATTCCCAACAGGAATAGCAAAGCGAAAGGATTCCGGCGATCAAGCAACGAGGCAGGCCATGCCCAGAAAGCCGCGGTTCTGGTATGATGGACACGGTCTGAGTCTTGAACCGAGACAAGTCACGAAGTCTCCACTTGTTCCGGATTAGACTGCACTTCCTCTGGTTGATGACTGTGTTTCCGACGTCCAATAAGAATCATGGAGCAGGGGATCACTGCGAGAACCGTCGCTGTGGTTGTCAATACGCCTATCGTGCCATAGATCCCGAACAGGCGAATGGGCTCCAGCCCAATGACCATCAGCGATGCTGTCCCCATTGCTGTGGTTCCCAAAGAGAGCACGCTTGGCAGCCAGCCTTTACGAAAGGCTTCAATGGCTGCTGCTTGTGCAGACAGCGAAGGGGGCGCGTTCTGATAGTAGTTCATCAGATGAATTCCGCCCGAAACAGTCAACACCTGAACCAGCGGAGGAAGAATGATCAGAAGTGCACTGAGCGTTTCGCCAGTGAAATGAATGACGGCCAGCAGAAACGCCTGACAGAAACAGGCTGTGAGGAAGACAACAAGGCCCCCGATGAATGATTGAAGCGACCACCAGCAGATGATAAAGATGACGATCGCTGAAGGGGCAGCAAACTTCGTCAGAGATTGATGGCTGGCGGCGTCCACTGTAAGACCATCAATAACCGGCCCAGCCAAGTGAATATCGGCAGGTTTCACGTGACAGCAGGTTTGAATACTTTCCTGAATGGCCGTGACGACGTCGGCTCTGGCAGCGAGTCCGGCGGCATTGAGAGTCACTACCACACACGTTGTCCGCCCATCCGGGCCAATCAGGCTTCCCTGTAGACGTTGCACCGCGATTTCAGGGGTAATCTCCGATACCTTTGGCTTGGGATTCGTTACGGCGGTATCGGGTTCACCGTCAACGGATTGGTCGTGTGCCTCTGGCGTCGGTGGACTCTGAGTCAGCTTAAGGATAACTTCGCGACCGCAAACGACTTGATGAAGCAGAGACTCACCAGCACTGTTACGGAATCGTTCTGATTGGCGAAGATCGTTGGTCAGCACGTCCAGACGTTCGTCGGCCCAGAAGCATTCTGGCCAACTGGCGATGACAACATCACCGGGGCCAAAGAGTTCGACGAATTCATCGTACTGACGGCGTTCCGTAAAGGTTGCATCAACCCAGTCGATGGGAGAATTGTTACTCGACTTCAAGGCATTGACCGCGCCAAACACGATCACCGGCAGCAGCAGCCCGACATAAACAACTACCAGGCGAATGCGGGAGATAACAGCGTGCATCGAAGTGGCAGTTCCGTCTGAGATGTTTCCTGGCGTCCTGTTCTCCGGCAAAGACAACAGCCGGGATTGTCGAGGATTGTGTCAGATTCGAAAGTCTGTTGCGATCTCTGATGAAAGATGGCCAGACAGAATTACCAGCCTCCTCGTCACAGAAGATTTTCCGGTCGGCCGACAGGATCGATGTGTCCCCTGGGGATATAAGACGCCGGGTCAGCAACTGCAGATTCCACAGGAAGCGGCGGCTTCGTGAGTTCACTCAGATGTCGGGAAGGCATGAAGCGAGATTCTGACCAGGCGATCTTGTGGGGTCCTTTGAACAGGTCGCAGGCAATTCTTTTCTCAGAATAAGACGCTTTTTATCGCGATCAGTCGGTCTTCTTGCGGACTCAGCCTCTCGAATTCGAATGCCTGTCTGACGCTCGCACACCTGATCGCGACTGTGATGCGGAGTTACCTTCGATTCTTGCGGAGTCACCCCGGGATACACGGCCTGAGGAATCATCGACAGGGACTTGAAGAGTCTGCGCTTCGAATGGAATGAGAGCTGTTTCAGTATTTGCGTCGCGATTTCGAGCGAAGGCCGCTACTGAGAGCACAATAAGTCCAACAACAAGTGAGAAGACGGCTGGCATCTCTCCTCGCTCGCTGATTAACAAAGAGAAATCCTGATGCTCGGTGGATAGTTTGCAGGTCACCGATGCGTGGAGCCTTCGGCCGGTTTTCTCAAAACGATGAAGAAACTCTTTGCGAAACGACAAATGCAGCCCGACCAATGAATCACGAGAGGGGAGCATCTCCAGAGAGCGACCTGACTCAGGGACCGTTGATTCGGCGTGCAGAAGGCTGACGTCAATGTTAGTCTGCTGTGCAGATGTCAAAGCCGTAAGGGAAATCGCAGGTACGGCGGGTTGGATGAATCGAGGTGTTCCTCTCTCTGCAAAGACGGTCAGAAATCCTCGAGTTACACAGTTCACGGGGTATGGGGGATGCAGTTCAAGTTCAGGTGAGGTGCCGTCGAGGTCGGTTCTGCGTCCCAGCCAACGCAACTTCAAAGTTGTCACAGGCTTCAGCAAATCTACCACGAGAGATTTATGAGTACCATCATCCCATCGCGTGGATTCGTCAGTCTCAACTTCCGTGACAACCGTTTCGGCGGGAATCTTTACAAGACACTTTGATGGTATGTCGGCCGCATAGAGCAGGATCAGAGTTTCCCCCACCGCCGACTGTCCAGAACAATACCAGACGACTGTATCTGTATTGGCGACAATCTTGCGAACTGTGTCGGCAGTACCGGGCTCCTGAACAGCGGGGGCAGGGATCTGAAGTCTGGAATCGGTCAGATCTGGCCCGTCCGGCAGATTCAGGAGGCCCGACTTCTTGATGTCTGCCTCTTTCCCTACGGACAATGCGGCGTTGGAAAGCCATGAGGGAACAGCCGACATCACGTTCTTCAACGCAGCAGTGTGTTCTGAGGATCCGACGGATGCATCGACTGGAACCAAAAGCAGATTGTCCCATCGCATTTCGTGAAGGAGATCAGGAAACACATAGCTGACAGATCGCTGGCGGTCGTCTACTGTACCTGCAGGCAATGTCCAGATGACTGTGAACTCCGGCTGGTCAAACATTTCTCTAACGACACTCTGATCTGCAACAAAGCTGTCTCCATCACGAGACAACGTGAGTGCTCTCTGTTCGATCAACACGAAAGGCTCTCGTATCAAAGTCGGCGCTTCTTTAAATCTGACCTGTAAGGGACCGTGGCTTCCTGACCATTGACTGATATGCAGAATGAACGTTACCTGATCGGCTGACCTGATCGCGGCCAGAGATCCTGTTGGCTCTACCGGACGTGCTCGCACAAGCACGATGGGCTCAGTTTCATTCACCACCTGCATGCGGATAGGTGTTTCTGGTGGAATTGTATCGCCTGGACCTGCGCGATTATCCGGAACCGCTCCCCCAAGCTTTTGAATGGAAAGGCCCAGTGCCTCCCGGTCCTGAATGGTCATGGATGATTCAAGGATTTGCGCATTCTGGAGCTGCGGACTATGTAGCGAAATGGTCGTATCGTCCGGCCGAATTTTCTGCCGCCCGGAGAGTGTGATGCTGTGCGCGCCGGTCGTTCCTTCCTTCAGTTGGATTACAAGCTGGTCACCTCGTCGATGCCAGGAGTCCAGGCGGTTGGCTTCTCCCGCGACAACCTGCACATCGTTCACAACAACTGTTGAAGAAAGTGTAAGACGATGACGAAAGACCGGAAGCACAGATGTCTCGACGTCAATCTGGCACTTCCATTCGATTTCCCCTTCGCGAATATCTGCGTTTTGCGAGATGCGAACTTCATTCACGCTGGTTCGTGGAACCAGGTTAATCTCAACCGTTTCATTTCCAGCGGGGACTCGAAACACAACATCCGATCGTCGCAGCCATTGCCCCCACTCAGACTGCAGGTCGGGGAAAGCGGCAGTTGAAACTTTTTCGCCCTGAGGAGGAAGTACTGAAAAGACGGAGTTGGTTCTTACCGCAAGCAACAAATCCGGCGCGACCACGCAATCTGAGAACTGCTGCATCTCAGAGACTGGTACTGGCTGTTTCTGAACGTCTCCCGCAGTCAAACGGACCAATTGAAAAACCAGAACAAAGTTTTCGCCGGTGCCGGGAGGCAGTTGAATCACTGCGTTTTGGTCTGTTACCGACCATAACAGGTCAGTGATTACATCTGCGCCCGTTGTTGCTGAGACAGTATTCAGGCGAAATCCAGCAGGAACACGGTAACGAACTTCGGGCGCTAACCTGTTCCATCTTGTAAATCGGCAGATGCAGTTCATGATCTGTTGACCGGCGTTCGTTTCACAGATGCTAAGAAGCTGAACAGTTGCTGAGCGAGGACTTCCGCGTTCAATTTCGTTCTGGAGCAGTCGAAAATCGACTCCATCAGACATTCCCAAACTATTTAGTTCAGTAACACCTGCCCCAGGTTTCCACTGGACTGCTCCCTCAGGCGACTGTGCTCTTGCACTGGAATACAGATCTGCAGGGCATATGACTTCGACCGTGGCCTCGGGGCAGGGCAGGCTGGGTAGACGGAATTGGACCCCCGATGTTTGTCGTGAGGTCACGGGCCGCAGTCGATACTCGATTGTGTGCACTGTAAAGGCATCAAGGGGGCCCGCATCCACGGCGGTTGAGATTGCTGAACGATCTTCCCCGGAAAGGAACGCAGAGTCTTCCACTGAACGAGACGGGAGCAGGCTGGAAGCAGGAATCCGGACAATGATCGAATCTGCTCCAGAAGGTTCCGGGAGGATGGGAATTCCGTCGATCCGACATTCAACAAGATGTGAACCCTGCAGCGGAATATGTAACACCGAATCTTCTTCGCCGCTGATGGCAGAAACTCCGAGCGTGAGCTGAACTTCCAGGGAATTGGTGGCCTCTGCCACGATTTTCGCATGCAGCTTTGTGACAACGGCGGCTGGCATCAGACTCTTTTGTTCAGTTGCGTTTTGCCGAAAACGATCAAGGATATCCTGGCGAACGTAAACAATATCTGCGTCCGACAACTCAATGTCTGGCATCAGGACGTCAATGTCTCGACTTTGTGATGGAGCGATCACTTCTCCCGAACTGCCGTCGGTTTGCAGTACCGAAGCATTACCGGGCGCAGGAGTTTGCCATGCCTCGGCAGTCTCCGAATAACCGATAACCATAATCGCAATACATGACTGAATCCAAAGGCCCTTCAGAGGCTTGCGGATCCATTTCCAGCGACTCAACATCACGACTGTCAAACCGACGCAGATTCCCCAGAACGCTCCTCCAAGTGTTGCATTGACCACTGGAGTTTCCACAAGGACGCTGACGGCGAGAAACGCAAGAGCCAGGAAGGCTGTTGGGACACGGTATCGTGCTGCGGGATCGCGGAACGCGATGCAGCCGAATGTCAGCAAAAGAAATGTCCCCGCTGCAATCGCAAGTCGGCGGCGCAACTGAGTCACCTGAATGATAACGGCTGTTTTTGACTCGACAGTGTCGATCAAGGTCTGAGGCTGCCAGCCCTGAACCGCCGCAAGTTGCCATTGGATGATGAATTGCCGGATTTCCGCGGGAACAGATTGCGAATCCTGCGACTGCATCATTCGGCTTCCGTCAGCCGCGCTGATCAGGAGCCGATCCAGAATCCCGGAGATGACGGCTGGTTCCGTCGCAGCAAAGGGATTTGCGGGGGACTTCAGTTCGAGTTCCGGATCGACGAGGAAGTGATGAGTACATTGCGGAACTGCCAGTTCGTTCAGAAAAAGTCGTGGAAGTTCCCGTTCCCCCGTCACGCGACGTGAGCGACCGGCTGATTCAGTCCAGCGCACGATGACCTGACAGTCTGCAGAGGTCAACGGCAGTGGAATGGAAAAGCCTGCGGGAGTTTCCTGAAGCTGCACACGATGTCCGTCGACAAGCACCAGCGGACGCAGATGTTCCGGCAGTGCCAAAGGTAAAGAGTTCTGTCCAGCGCTGCGAGCCACGTTTGCAACGGCCATAAGTTCACGGTGCAGGGATCCACTTTCCTCACTGATAAGGTGCAGAATGTGCAGGTCAATTGCCTGGCCTGACTCCAGCCCTGGATTCACATCGACTCTGATGCGAACAGCCGAAAGACCCGGAGGTAGCTTCCAGATCGTTGATTGTGGTTCTGAATCCCGATTGTCTCTGACCAGACCATTGACTGAGAGCAGCCCTTCATCGCTGGCGAATAGCTGAAGTGTTCCTTCGAGTGGCAACGTCGAATCCGGTACCGGAATCGTTGCCGTGAATTCAGGATTCACCGTTCGTCGCGATTCGCATCGAACAACAGATGATCCCTTGCCGGGATTCCTGAGAGGTATTGTCCATCGCTTCCATTCGGCTGTCAGATCGGGATCATCAACGCGTCTGGCGGCGACAGATTCACCGTCGACTGTCCATCTCAGGTCAGGACTTGCGCTGGACGTTACGGTCACAGAAAGACTGTTGTTTGTCTGCATCTCCACAGGAATCTGAATTCGTGAATTCTCCACAATCAGCCCGTCTGTGATCCGGATTGTGTGCTCAAGCTGCTGTGCAGAACCAATCAGATTGGTAGTTGGTGAATAGATCTGTGGTGTCAACGATATTGCATTTCCCGTTTCGAAGGCCTCCATCCCTGAGAGAAAACGACTCGCCGGGAACCATGACATCTGTCGCAGCACTTCGTCGCGACTCATTGAGCGACGTCCCATGCTCCATCGTCGCTGGAGGTCGGTGTTGAGAGTAAACGCGGGTGGAAACATCACGACCGAGATGGTTCTTTCGGATTCGGGAATCGGCTGCAGCGGAAGCGCGAGTGACAGCTGGTCCGCTTTATCGTTCTGCTGCAACTGAATCTCGAGCAGACGAGACGCTCCCGGCTCGAGTGCTTCCGGAAGATGAACTGTCAGGAAATTGACATCCGACGCAGAACTCACATCGGTTGCTTCGAAAAACAGAGAGCGGGAGTTCGAAGCATAGCGGACAGCAATGACCTGCCATCCCGGGGTCACAGGCCACCGCAGTTCCACAACAGGGGCAGCCTCACAACTGACATTCGTAAGGCAGCGGACCGTTGCAAGACGCCCGGCAGGCTCGACAATCGTTGCAACGGCTTCACTAATTCGAGGTTGGTTCGTAGAAGTACGAACAATGGCCGATGCTTCGGGCAGAAACTGAGTCAGTTGATACTCTCTGGACTGATCCGGACGAGTTACAACATCTCGTTCCTGAATTCCAACCAGAGTCCACTCATCAAGCTTGATCGTTGACGGAAGCACAACACTGATCTGGCTCATCGGCAGAAGAATCAAGCCTCTATACTGATTGTCCGTACTAACCCAATGAGATGGCGAAAGCATGGGGAGATTCCATGTTTCGGACTGAGGCAATGTGGACTCTGCTGAGATTGTTATCACGGCACCGGATATCATCTTCGGGATCGACATTTTCAACAGGGATTGATTATTCTCATTCACGACGGACCAATCGACGGGCCGCTTATCCTCAAGAGAAACTTCATTGACTCGCAGGCTTTCCGGAATGCGGGCCACGATTGCAATCGGGTGAACAACCGACGCAGGTAAGCCGATTGTCCAGCGCGATGAAAGTATTTCTCCGGAAGCAATATGGCTGGCCGTGAAGCCATTCAGTGTCAGAGATTCCTGAGACTTCAGGTCAGGCTGGGGGCGACAGCTTATTGTCAAACGTGATGAATCCCCAGGGATCAGAGTCCATGTTGAGCGCGATTCCGAGATCTCCGGTCCCAGGACTAAACTACCAACGCTACTGACCTGAATTCCGGGTGGAGTATGCAGCAGAAATTTCGCAGTTGTGGCCTTCGGCAGCGAAAAGCGAAACATAACAACATCGCCTGCTACAAGTCCGTCGGCAGTCCACGTGCCGGAAAGAAGTGTCGGCACGCCGGATCGGAGCACAAATATCCGTCGTGAGGCGTCGGATCCCAGTGTCACGAGACCCTGATCATCCGTTAGCTTTAGTTGCTGAAGATTGGTTGTTCCCAACAACAGCGGCCCTCCCGTCGATTGGTCGGAACCATTTTCACTCTGCATTTCCAACGGAGACTCCGGAGTCAATGCGAGTTGGTTGTCAGTGCTGGCTGTTGATTGTTCCTCATAGAACTGCAGTTCAACCTTTCCCGAGGTGATCCGGGAGCCCTCCAAAGTGGCTTCGTAAAACGCGTTGCTGATTCTCGATCGATTTCTTGCGAACTCGGGTTGTTCGGATTTCAGACTCTTTGTCCGGATCTTGTCTAATTCATTCCGCGGTACCGGAACATATTCTCCGGCGTTCGCACGCTGTCTGATCTCATCAAGAGGCACGGTTTCAGTCGAAAGTCCGGGAGCCCCGTTCTGCGCGTGATCACTCGGATTCGATCCATCGGTCGAATTCTGCATCAACATCATCAGAAAAAGAGCCAGAACTTTCATGAGGATCTGTCAGTCCCGAACCGGGAAACCGTTGCAATAACTTTTGCGAAAAGCATCATCCATGGGAGAAGTGGTGTTCTCGAAGTCGAGGTGAAACAGTTACTTTGCTGGTCCCGAACCACTTACGAAATTGAGGTTATTGAAGTGAGATCAGCCAGCGGACCCGACTGTCACATCTGAAGCACGTGAGTTCTGTGCGGAAATCGGACCACCGGAATCGGGCAACGGTGACGTCATTACGCCAGAGAAACCAAAGACCGTGGGATACTCGTTAACTTTTGAAGAGCCGGAGAATCTCATTCTTCTTTCACTGGTCATTCGCTGAATCGTGGCGGAAACAAATCCAAAAAGTACGCCCATAGCGATGTAAGGCGCCACGATTAGAGTTCGTTCGGGGAAAAAGAGCCACGCGGCCAG
>JBIIIF010000157.1:0-16806 GCA_044235005.1 Planctomycetaceae bacterium
GATCTGCAGCCTGTGAAACTGACCGTCGCCGCCGCCATCTCCTTGTTTCTCTCCGGAGCTGTGATCTGGAATTCGGTGCGCCGCAGCACGCAGAGGTCTCCGCGTGAATTGCTGTCGGGACTTGGCTCCGATGATATGGAGATCCGCCGCCGTCCGATTATCAACGCGTTGATGTCCGTGGGGCTAGTGCTGTCGGCCATTGCGGCGGTTGCTTTGCCTGTCGCGGGAGTGGCCGGGCTGCTGCCGACAAGTGAAGCGTTTGGTGGTTTGTCGTGGCGTGTCGTCGGGTTCTTTCTGGGAGGATTCGCGTGGCTGTCCGTGAGCCTGCTCTGGTTACGTCGCAGTTTACGTCGGCGAGCTGGTGATGCGGTGCAGGGATCGCAGATCTCCAGCCTGACTGGTCTCGCCATGGCCAATGCCGCGCGGAATCCGCAGCGCAGTTTGTTGACGGCGGCTTTGATTGCCTTTGCTGCGTTTGTGATCGTTGCGGTGGGAGCGGGGCGCAGAAATCCGGTGTCGGAAACTCCGGATCTGAATTCGGGCAACGGCGGATTCTCGCTGGTCGCGGAGTCATCTCAGCCCGTTCTGTTTGATCTGAATTCGAAAGATGGACAGCTCAAGCTGGGGTTTAACTCATCGCCCGCAACGACTCTTCCTGACGGCACGACGGTGTTTGGTTTTCGTGCGAAGCCGGGACAGGATGCAAGCTGTCTGAATTTGTTCCAGGCGACGGTGCCCACACTTCTGGGAGCGACTCCTGATTTTGTGCAACGCGGTGGATTTCGATTCGCAGATACTCCGGTTGATGAGCCGGGTGAAAGTGCCTGGCGAAAACTGGAGAAGCCATTGGCCGATCATATCATTGCCGAAAAATCGCTGACGCTGCCGGCTATCCCGGTGATTGGCGACATGAATACTCTGCAGTTCAGTCTGAAGAAGAAGATCGGCGACGTCATTCTGTTTCCAGACTCGCTGAATCCTCAATATGCGTTAACGGTTACGGGGATGCTCGACAGCAGCGTGTTTCAGGGCGTGCTGGTGATGTCTGATGAGAACCTGAAGCGAGTAGCTCCGGAAACGTCCGGCTCGGCCTACTTCCTGATTGAAACTGCGAGTGCCGAATCCTCGGATAAGGCGGCTGCTGCGATTGAGACAGCTCTGCAGACTTATGGAATTGATACGGAACGAGTGAGTCAGCGGCTGGCCGACTTTCTGGCGGTGCAGAATACTTATCTTTCGACCTTTCAAATGCTGGGCGGACTGGGATTATTGATTGGTACTTTTGGACTGGCGGCCGTGATGCTGCGCAACGTGATCGAACGAAGAAGTGAGATTGCCCTGCTGCGTTCGCTGGGTTTTCTGACCAGTCGCATCGTCTGGCTCGTGCTGGCGGAGAACTCCCTGCTGCTGGTTTTTGGGATAGCTTCCGGAGCTGTCTCGGCCATCATTGCGATGTTACCGCATCTGCTGAGCACCGGAGCCGATGTCCCGTGGATTCCGCTGATGTTCACGTTGGTGGCGGTGCTGGCGATCGGTACTCTGTCTGTTCTGATTCCGATCTGGACGGCAGTCCGTGTTTCCGTGCGAGAAGTTCTGTCGACACAATAACTACGTCAATCCATTTTGAATTTGAGTCTTCTGTCGGGTGTGACAAGTTCGCCGCGGCGAACGCGGGCACACCATGATGATAACGAGCCATATTCAGGCAGTATTCATGGAAGATGACTCAGGAGAACCTCTGCGATGAGAATGATTTCATCAGGATTTCTATGCGGGCTGCTCGGCTCTTCGCTGGTTCTCGGCGCAGCGAGCGTAAGTGAAGTGCGAGCTCAGTTGCCTGCGGCCTCCAAAGCAAAGGCCGACGAGACTCCAAAGCCGGTGCCTGATCGTGGGCCGGAGGATGGTAAAAAGAAACCGCTTCCTGCTCTGCCGGAGAAACTGGTTGAAGAGATCAAGGACACGACGCCTCTGAATCCCGAATCCACAGTTTTGCTGGATGTCGCCGGTGGACGACTCATTCTGCGGACAGACGTGGCTTGTCGTGACTGCCTGCTGGAGATGCTGCTGGTTCCTGAGGGCAATCGGGAGCATGAAACGATTCTGCGGATTCGATCGAAAGCCTATGTGATTCATACCGGGTTGCTGGCTTTGGGGCTTGAGCCGGGCAAGCCTGCTCAGTTCTCGCCAGAGTTCGTCGCGGCATCGGGGCCGGAAATTGACATCGAAGCGGTCTGGGTTGATGACAAAGGTGAAGTTCAGCGTAAGCCAGTCCAGCATTGGATTCGCCGCAACATCCATCGGTATTACTCGGCACCACTGTCTGGTCCACCGCCTGGACTCAAGCTGCCCTACAGCAATCTTCGCTGGGATCGATTTAACAGTGAGATTCTCTGGTACGGCCCAATGTCAGACGCAGAGCGTGATGACCTGTTGTCGAAATGGGATAAGGAAGAGTATCAACAGGTCATTCAAAAGTTTCACAAGGACAGCCAGTCGATTCCGATGACGGCGAAGTTCGTTTTTGTTGGCAGCAGCATGTACAAAGATGAAGAAACCGGCGAAGAGTACTATCAGGCGGAAGGCGGCCATGTCATCTGCACGTCAAATTTTGGCGATGCTTTGCTGGATGTGAAAGAAGAAAGCTCAGCCGCTGACGGTTCACAGTCTTATGAAGGATGGACCGAACATATTCCTCCGAAAGGAACTCCCGTTCTGCTGATGCTGAAAGCGGCGGAGAAGAAAGACGCTGCCGCTGAGGAGAAGAAGCCGGAAGCCACCCCGGAGAAGTCCGGGAAGTGATTTCGGAGGTTGTTCAAAGTCGCCGTCTCGCTCCGGCGAGGCCCTGCCGTGGGCTCCTGGAGTAGCATCACCGGGGCCGAGTAGACAGATAGCTTTCAACAGTTTGAGGAGCAGCTCTGCATTCCTGGCTGGGATTGCTGTCTGCTGATCTAACGGGCCTCTACCGACATCACTCGAAGCACTGAAACGGGGCGTGCTTTGCCGGCACTTCGAATTTCTCGCGTCTCGAGGATGAATTCAATCCTCGTCGCAGTCGTCAACGTTCCCTCGGAGTTACTTTGGAACTCGACTGTGAACACGTTCTTGTCGGACGAGATGACCCTGAACCGCCTGAACCCGTGGTCGTCATGGCCGGGGCACTCAACCCAGTCGCCGTTACTTCTGACTGTTGCTGCGTCGAACTGATTTCGGTTCTTTCGCACAGCATCCAGATTGATTTCAGTGACAACCGGTTGCTCAGAGTCAGCATTCCAGCAGGTGACCAGTTCGAAAGCAGCGGGGTGAATCGTGCGAACGTCGGCTAAGTCTTCAGTCTTGCTGTCAGGACGCATGAAAGCGATCATCAGGATAATCGCCACACTCAGGTACGGACTGATCTTTGTCACAGGAAAACTATCTGTTGAGAAAAGATGAAGTTCGCGACATCGTGTCAACGGCAGGTAATCTCACCGCTGCTCACCTACTCCGGCACATAAATCCGGATGTCGTCGAAGTTGCCGATGTCGTCGAAAGATCCAAAGCCAACTCGCCCTTCGCCGAAGGTCTTGTCGGTTGCGGTCATGGCGGGCGTCTTCAGATCATCGAAATAGACCGTGATTTCTCCGCTGTCCGCATTACGGACAATTCGAGCCCGGTGCCAGCCGTCGGTCCAGGGTGTTCCCGCGGTCGTCTTTGTGGAAATCTTCTTGCGAGCTTCGTTGTTCACAATAAAGATCTGATTCGCGTGGTCGTCAGCCTTCTTGCCGAAGTGAACGTAATACAGATGTGAGTCGTCCTGATAGCCGAAGAACAGGCACAGTGACTGGTGGTCATAGGTTGGGATCGTCGACTGAAAGCGAATGTCCATCACAAAGCTGGAAACCTTCAGGTCGCGAATCAGATTGCGATTCAATGGCGAGCGGAACGGTGGCTTGAAGTCGCTGTTGCGTTTCGTAAGAGCAATCACCTGATTGCCATCCTGCTCCAGAAGGCTCCATGCAGACTTGTCCGTGGGCTCGTAGCGATCGGTCGATTTGTCTTCAAAATTGTGTTCGTAAACCAGCATCATGCCGGCCGGCGGTTCAACATCTGTCACCGCCGCAGGTTCTTCACAATGAGCCAGTGCGATCAGGCAATAGGCCGTGACCAGGTTAGGATCCCCTTCGTACCAGCGATCGGCTTCGTTCAGCCAGCTGCCGTTCTTCTGCTGCAGTGTGGCCAGCTTGCCGGACAGTTCCAACTTCCAGAGATGCTTTGTGCCTTTGTCGTCGACGAATTCTTCCTCACCGAGAGCCGACATGGTCTTGGCCATCGTCTGGTAATAATAGTACAGCCCCTGCTGGCCCATGTTGGGGTTTTCATCCAGCGTGTAATGTTTCTTGAGCCAGGCGGTCGCCGCTTTAACTCGCTGATCGTCCTTTGTCAGCCCCGCATAGATCATGCTCTTCAGGCCGGCGTACGTGATACTGCCGTAAGATTTGTGACCGCCATTTTCAGTGGTGCCAGCTTTGGACTCACCACCTTTGGCCGGCGTGTAGATGAAGCCGCCGTCGTTGACTTTGCCAGCATACGGCAGTTGATTGTGCTGTGACTCCAGATTCTGCGCGCGAGAAACAAAGATCAGGGCTCGCTGCATTGCTGGATCATCATTGGCAACTCCCGCTTTCTTCAGAGCTTCGATCAGGAATTGAGTATTCGACATGTCCGGACGCTGCTTGCTGTCGTAGCCGCCACCGCCGAAGGCTCCGTCTGTTGTTTCGATGCCTTCTCCTTCGTCCCACTGGAGGCCTCGCAGAAAGTTCTCGGCCTTCCTGATCACATCGTTAAACCGACCGTCCGAGTTCGCTTCCGACAGCGCCAGAATCGCGATGCAGGTTTCATAGTTCTGATGACGACTTTCGGCAGTGTGAATTCCACCGTTGGCCTGCTGCTTAGAAACGATAAAGTCGAGCCCCTTCTTCACGACGGCATCGTCAATGCCTTGGCCGGACTCCAGCAGTGAGGTTGTTACCAGCCCGGTGATTCCGACGGCATCGGAATTCGTCCAGGAACCATCCGCCGCCTGAGTAACCTCGAGAAACTGCAGACCCTTCTGCTGCATTTCATCGATCGTCTGCGCGGTGGCTGATGCGGTAGTGGAGAAGAACAAAACGCTGCAGAGGGCTATTGTGAGTATTGTGCGCATCGTGGGTTCGCCGAACTAAAAGCGTGGAGCGGAGGAGCTTGAATGCTCACTATCATACTCACGGTTTCTGCGTGCGGAATGAAGCGACGCCCGGAATTTGGGTCCGGGGAGGCGATTGTCCGGTGGAATGAGGCATTTGCCAGGGTGGAAACGTGGGGCAGGTTAGCAACGAATTGCGTTACTCTTGCTACGTCAGCCCCGGAATCGGTTCGCCGTGATAAACCTGATGCGGACGATTGACCTGGTCGTACCAGGCCACAGTTTGAGGAAGCCCGAGCGACTGATAGATCGTCGCGGCGAAATTCTCCGGAGTCTGCGGATCATACTCGGGATAGGCCCCAATCGAGTCTGTCGCGCCGACAATTCGCCCGCCCTGAACACCACCACCGGCAAGGAAAATCGACTGCACATTGCCCCAGTGATCTCGCCCGGCGGTTTTGTAGTGGCTTGGCAGCAATGAAACTTTTGGCGTTCGGCCAAACTCACCGGCCATCACAACCAGAGTATTCTCCAGCAGGCCCGACTCATGCAAATCATCCAGCAGCGCGCTGAGAGCTCGATCGGTTGGCGGGAAGAGGTTATCTCGCAGGTGTGGAAAGGCGTTGCCGTGAGTGTCCCAGGTTTCATCATTGCCCAGGTTGACCTGAACCAGATTGACTCCGGCTTCGACCAGTCGACGTGCCATCAAGAGCGACCAGCCAAAGGAATTCTTGCCGTAGCGATCCTGAACAGCATCATCAGCGCGTGTTACGTCCAGCGATTCACGGACCTTAGGATCGACCAGGAGTGAGATTGCTCCTTGTCGATAACGATCGAACTCTGTCGTGCTCGCTCCGGCTTCCAGCACACCGCATTGACGTTCCAGTTGTCCCAGCAGAGAAACTCGCTTATCCAGTTGTGGTCGAGTCATCCCGTGAGGAAGGTTGAGACTGGGAGCTTCGAAGATTCGAGCATCCTTGTCGCCTCGATCCTGATGATCGAATCGATGCGATGGAAACGCACCGTAGGATGTGGCATGGAATGGCGACGCTTCTATGAACCATGGGTTCCGATTGGCGCCCATGATTCCGGCAAACTGTCCCGGAAGTATACGGCCTGAATAGTGTACGAGTTGTTCTGGTAACACAGCTGCGGTGGGTAGATTGTTGCGAGGCGTAGTGACACCTCCCGCGACCGCTGCAATACTGGGCCAGTCGACCGGACGTGGAAGGCTGGGGTTGAATCCCTGAGGCAGATCGCTGCGTCCCGTCAGCATCATGTGATGACCGGCCGAGTGATCATTGGTGGTATGTGACAACGTGCGACACACGGACCACAGATGACTTCGCAACGCCAGGCTGGGAAGGTGTTCGCAGATCTGAAGTCCGGGAGTCTGAGTTGCGATCGGCTGGAACTCACCGCGAATCTCGGCCGGAGCATTCGGCTTGGGATCGAAACTGTCGTGCTGCGACAAACCGCCCGACAGAAAAATGTAAATGCATGCGCGGAACGGCGGTGAAGCAGATTGCGATCCGGCTGCCATGGCCTGCAGCCCGGCCATATGATTCATGCCGAGGCCCAGCAGCCCAATACTCCCCGCCTGGACAGCATGACGACGCGCGATTCGTGGATGATGGCAAGAGAAGGAGTTGCTCGGCACCATCGGAAACTCCGGCAAGCTTGTGGACTCAGAGGGTGAATCAGGTATGAGGCGGGCCTAAAGCTTAGTCAGATTTTTGCGATATGACAGCCCCAATCGAGGGCCGGGATATGAAACTCATGGGATTTTCAGAGCTGACCGGAACGGGTTTGCTCGTTCATCAGCGGGCCGGAAGCTGCTTGCGATAGCGTTCAATCCGGTCAAAGATCTGCTCGGCCGCCGGTCGGGCTTCTACCGGCAGATTCAACAAGTGGCGTTTATCTCCAAGAGAATGTGCCTGGACCGCAGCAAACCATGGCAACATCAACACCTCTGCCCCGGACTTGCTTAAAAACTCGACAAACCGTTCACCAAAATCCAGATGCAAAAGAACAGCCGATGCCCGGAACCAGTCGTCGCGAGTACTAGGAGGAAGCTGACCGTCGATAATGTCCCAGGCCTGCTGCAATGCCGCACAGACCATTTCCCACTTGTTGTCGTAGGCGTAAAACAATGCTTCATGCAAAGCCTGCGTATCTCGCCACTCGTTGGTTTGACAGAGACGACTCAGCACCTCCCGAGCAGCGACAGGTTCGCGGCGAATGTCCCTCAGAAGGAAGGCAAGATCGTGACTTGGTGAATCATTTTCAGGATCGATCTCAAGTACCGTACGGTCGGCGGGTGTATGAAATTCCTGCAGGAAGCGAGTTAAACAGGCCAGACTGGCTCGCTGACGACGACTTGCGAACCGCATGAGATACCAGATGTTGAAGAATCGTTCCGCGATTTGATACCCTGTCTTCTTGCTGGGGAAGAGTGGGGTTTCTTCAACGAGCCCGATCTCTCTGAGTCGGCCCAGTTGAGCCGGAACACTGCTGTCCACCAGTCGCGCCTGGCTCACAATCTCAGCCTTACTCATCGGGCTCCAGTTGCGAGCCAGCGTCCCAACAATTGTCTGGGCGAGGTCGGAGAGTTGATCCATGCGTGACTGATAGAGCGGAGTCACAAGATCCAGGAGTGTATCGAGATCTTCAAAAGCATCTTCCGAGAAACCATCTGCGAACAACTCAAACAACATCACGGCAGTGCGAGGATTTCCACCGGTCAGATCCCGCAGAGCCGCCAATCGAGGCATCTCGCTGTAAATCCGATCGACCAGAGCAGGTTTTTGAACGGCACGTGCAAGACGAATTAAAATGTCTCTGACTTCATCCAGTGTCAGCGGATGCAGATAATGGGGCTTGAAGCCATCATAAAACGCCGCCCCATAATCTGCCATCTCTTCTGGATAAACCGTCGAAGCCGCTACCAGCACTGGCGCACCTGGTGAAGAAAAGTAGCCTCTCAAAGAGTAATCGTCGTTTCGTAAGCGACTCAGGAGAAGATTAAAATTGTCGATAAACAAAACAGGACGCCGACCTAATCTGGTCCATGCATTGGTGAATGCTTCTCGGCAGGCTTCGTGATAGGTTGTTTCATCTGCCTTGATGGCCGAAAGCCGCTTCACTTCCTCATCGATCTCCGAGACAGACTCAGTCTTTCCTTCGTGCTCCAGAGTGTCTGCCATTGCATCCAGGGCATTGAGCCAGAATTTTGACAGTCGATCAACTTCGATATATTGCTCCTCCGGAAAACTCAGTGGCAGCAGTCGCTGACATTGCGGTTCACGAGTGAGTTCAAGTGCCAGTCGCAGCAGCAGAGTGGTCTTGCCCATGCCACGCTGACCAATAACAAGATGATGCTGAGGCGGACTGGTCTCTTTTCCGGACACAAGGTCACTCAGAATCGATTGAAACAATTCCTGCCGCGCAATGAACGACTCTTCCAGATCCTGGGCCTTGAGTCGATGCGGATTGAAGATTCGAATCTTTGAGCGATTTGAAGGTGAAGAAAATTCCGTCATGCTCCGAATCTCCGCTGCCAATAGTCCCGCAGAAGGAAGGAGCGAAAGGCCCAGCGATCGCTGATTCGCCCGAGGTATCCGTCTCGTTCCAGGAATTCAAGCACGTTTCGCAACTGTTTATCGAGCTTGCCCGCATCTGCCTGAGGACTCGCCTGTGCGAGCACGGATCGCATTTGCTCCAGTGTTTTCCCGCCCGGATGGCCGGAGAGATGAGCCAGAATCAGCTTTGCCGCAGCTTCTTCGTTTCCATCGAGCAAGTCGCCCAAACGTGAATCCCAATGGCCGAAATGAACTCGATGATGTGGGCTCAGTAATGCGAGATAGGCGTCATCAACATCCTTCTCGGATGGAAACGAGGCCGTTCGAGATGAGGCGGGACGACTCTTCAGGGCATGAAACAAGAGTTGCAGATAGTACGGTGCCAGCCAGCCGACTTTTTGAATCATCAGAGTTGCAACATCATTCGAAATCGGACAGGCATGAGTTGGGCGTTCACCAAGACGCTTCAGCAATGCAGCGGCCTGCATCGGTGTGATCGCATCGATTGGCATGGGAAGCAATTCGTTGATTGAGCCTTCCAGTCCGTGCTTCGCCACGAATGAATCGAGTCCAATGGAGCCACACAAGATCCACGGCATTCGTCGTCCCGTCATTTGCCGAACACTTCGCAGCCAGTCGAGGATGGACCGAACTCGCGTAGGTCCGTCGGGGGCTTCGAGCAGTTTCGTCAGAAAGATCGGCAGTTCATCGATCGCGATAAGTACTCTCCGATTGTCTTCTGGCAGTGTTGCAATCAGCGACTTAAGTGAACCGGCAGCCGACTCCCATTCCGCTGGACCGTCTTTCAGCTCAACCCCGGAACCCGCGACAGTGATTTTTGCTCCGCGAGCCGCCGTGAGGAATCTCTGAATCGCCGAAGTCGCCTGAGCCAGGAGCGGAAGCTTGATCCCCGTCTTTTTGACGGCCTCCTGAATCTCATGGAGAAATGCCGCTTCATCGGTCGTGTGTTGCACGTCGACTCTGACGGAAATCCAATTCTCCGCGGCCAGCCGCCGCGACAATTCCGCAATCAGAGATGACTTCCCAACTCGCCGAGGCCCCAGCAAGAGAATGTGATTGCCGGCCTCAATATCCTGCTTGAGCAGCAGAAGCTCATCCTCGCGGCCGAAGAAATCGTCTCCATCCACAGGGTTGCCAGTAATGTTCTGCATGACATTTCTCGCGTTGAGCAGCGACTCAAAAACGAATTGATTCAAAATCGAATCGATTCATTATTGAATCAAAGTCACGGTCGGGCAAGGCCTGAGCTGCATTTTTGGGGAAACAGTTTGCTTTCACGGGGCGGGTTGCGGCCAGTCAATCGTCAGTTGGAGCCACCTGCTGTCACACAAGCTGGACATGGCTACTCCCCGCCAATCGCCAGCAAACGGCGATCATTGAACTTGGCTGAAAGGGCATTCGTTTCTCCTGCCATCCTTTGCAAGTTATGCTGCCATCCCACCGCGTACTGCCGCAACCTGCCTCTGGAGCCTCTCCATGTCTGCCTTGCCAATCTCATCGATGTCAATTTTGTTTCTTGTAGGTCTGCTGTTTCAGGATGTACCTCGACCTGACCTTGTGAATTCGATCGAACAGCAACGTGGCGGACGTCATTGGATTGATCAGCCGACGGATCCACCGAAGTCTCCGGAAGAGTCCTTCAAGTGCTTTCAGATTGAGCCCGGATTCAAGATCGAACTCGTTGCGTGCGAACCGCTGGTGATGGATCCGGTGGCCATTGACTTCGATCACAAAGGACGGATGTTCGTTGTTGAGTATGGCGACTATCCCGTCGGGCCGAAGGATCCGGAAGCGAAGGCCTTGTCACAGGTTGTGTTGCTTGAGGACACCGATTCCGATGGTCGCATGGACAAGCGGACGGTCTACGCTCCGCACCTGAAGTTTTGCCACAGCCTGATGGCGTTCCGAGATGGCGTGCTGGCCTGCACGGAAACTCAGATTATGTATTTGGCCGATACCGACGGTGATAACGTGGCTGATGTTCGCGAAGTCTGGTTCGATGGATTTACACCGGCTCATCCCCAAATGCAGATCGGGTGCCCTCGTTACGGTTTCGACAACTGGATTTATCTGACCTACGGCCATGGCAAAGTGCGATGTACTCGACCGGGATTCGAAACAACTGAGCCCGTCGAGATTCCTCGTGTTGATTTTCGATTTCATCCGGACACAATGAAGTTTGAAGCGATCTCCGGAGCAGGCCAGTTCGGCAACACGATCGACAACTTCGGCCATCGTTATTTTAGTTCCAATCGCAATCCGATCATGACTGATGTTCTGTCGTTGGCCGAGGTGCAGCAGAATCCGTTTGCGGGAGTGAGTGTCGGGCATACGGATGTCGGGCCGGCTGGTGAGAAAACACGTGTGTATCCCATCGTGCCGATGAAGAGCAACTGGCTTTCGCACGCGGGAACTCATACGTCGGCCTGCGGTGTTACAGCTTATCGCGGCGGATTGTTTGGTGCCGAGTCCGACTATAGCGTCTTTGTGTGTGAACCTGTTGGTCACCTGGTGACTCGATCTGTGATTGATCCGATGGGTGGCACGGTGACTGCTCGCCGAGCCCGCGAGACGGCCGACTTCCTGGCCTCCAATGACACGTGGTTTCGTCCTGCCAGCCTGGCAACAGGTCCGGATGGAGCGTTGTATTTGGCGGACATGTATCGCTTGTGGGTCGAACATCCAAAATTCGTGCCGGATGATGTGGCGGCAAAGATGGACTGGCGAGCGGGCGAAGACAAAGGGCGCATCTGGCGAATTGTTGCGGAGAAGGCACCGGAAGTGAAGCCGTTTGTGGCTCCGACGACGACAGAAGATCTCGTCAAGATGCTGGGCGATGGTAACGGCTGGCGTCGGATGCTGGCGCAGCGGTTGCTGGTCGAGGGTAAACGAATCGATGCTGAGAAAGCATTGCGATCTTCCGTGCGAAATACACAGATTCCAGTGGGTGGCGGTTTGTTTTTCCGAACTCCATTGCATGCTCTCTGGACATTACATGGACTTAACCTGTTGAACGCAGAAGATCTTAAGGCCGCGACTTCGATGACTATTGACGGAGGATGGATTGGCACGTTGAACCGAGATGCCGTGAAGTTGATTCGTATGGAACATTCCGGGAACAAGGATCTGCAGGCCAATGTCTCACTTCAAATGCGTGGCCCAAATGGCGAAGCACGCATGCAGGCTATTCTTGCATACGACTGGTCGAACCCTCAGATCGGTCAAGAGTTGCTGGGAATCGCCGGAGCCTGCAGCGATGACATCTGGCTTCAGCGGGCATTGCTCATCGCGGCCCCGAATCGAGCCGCTGATTTTGCTGCGGCCGTTGTTCACAAGTCGCGCCGCGACGCCTCCACTTCTTCTGTTCGCGCCGACTTCCTTCGCCAATTGGCTTTGAACGTGGCCGTGCGAGGCGATGTCGAACAATTGAAGACGCTGGCCGCTATTGTTGGTGAAAGTCCTGAATCAGGACTCTGGTGGCAGACAGCGATTGTGATTGGATTGGCCGACGGATTGCCTCGCTGTCAGAACGCGGAGATCCCCAAGAGCCTGGCTGCGTTTCTGCAAACGCCTCCCGCCGCGTTGAAGGATTCGGTATCGCCGATTGAGAAGGTTGTGAAGTTGGCCTCAGAGACGGCCGTGAATAAGTCGCTGAGCGACGTAGATCGCATCGCCGCGATGGGCTTGATGTCTCACCTTCCTCCGGAAGCGCTGACGACAGCTCTGGAAGCACTCTTGAAGCCGGGCGAATCATCCGGATGTCAGCGAGCTGCCATCGATGCGGCTCGTCGCAGTGGTCGACCGGAACTATCTGCCATCGTGCTGGCTCACTGGGAGCAATTGAATCCTCAGTCTCGCTCGGCCGCATTGGACCTTTTGCTGATGCGTAAAGAATCTGTCACGGAACTTCTGAAGACGATGGCCGCTGGTACGATTTCGTCGTCAGCGGTTTCCATTGATCAGCGATTGATTCTGCTGCAGCATCCGGACGAAACCATTCGCACCACAGCGATTGCGTTGTTTGGCGGAACGGTTTCGGCCAATCGAAAGGCCGTGGCAGAACAGTACGCGAAAGCTCTGGAAATGAAGGGCGATGTGGCTCGCGGAGCTATCATCTTCGAAAAAACCTGCAGCAAATGTCACCGAATCGGATTGGTCGGCCACAATGTCGGCCCGGACATCAGCGATACTCGAGCCCGTGCCCGAGATGCTTTGCTCTACGACGTTCTGGATCCGAACCGCCGAGTTGACCCGCAGTTTACCGAGTATGTCGTGGTCACGACGGACGGACGACTGCTGAATGGGCTGATGATTGCAGAATCGACAGACTCCGTCACACTTCGCCAGCCCGAAGGTCGTGAGCAGACGATTGCCCGCAGCGACATCGAGGAATTGAAGACGACGAACAAATCTTTGATGCCCGAAGGAATCGAACGCGACGTGACCGTAGAACAAATGGCCGACGTGCTGGAGTTCCTGAAGGGGCGATAAACGCAGGAGTCCCGTCGGCGGAGCGACGGGTGTACCGTACGCCCGTCGCTCCGTCGACGGGATTCAACTTGTAGCGTTGGCTTCAGCCGACGGTTCAATACGGGTGCTCCGATGCCGACTGAAGTCGGCACTACAGGATAAGAATGTCGACTGAAGTCGGCACTACGAATTAAGTCAATCGTAAGATCGTTGTTGGCAATCGACAAGAGGAAAAGGTCAGTCTGTGGCATCCGCGTGGGACGCATTAAAAGGGCATCAGGAACAGCGAGCGTTATTCGAACGCTCCGTGCAGCGCGGGCGGTTGTCGCATGCGTATGTGCTGGCTGGATCGGATGGCATTGGCAAACGAAAGTTTGCTCGATTGCTGGCTCAGTCGATGTTCTGTCGCGAGCGGAAGCCGGATGAGATCGATGCCTGCGGCGAATGCCGAGCGTGTCGCAGTTTTATCGCGGGCACCTGGCCCGACTATATTGAGATCGGCCTTCCGGCTGGTAAGTCGGTGATTCCTATCGAACTGATCGCGGGGGATAGCGACAAACGAGGCCGTGAAGGTTTGTGCTTTGAGTTGTCGATGTCACCTCAAGCCTCGGATCGCCGAGTCGCCATCATCAACGACGCGCATCGGATGAATGCCGAAGGAGCCAACTCACTGCTGAAAACTTTGGAGGAACCTCCGGCCCAGGCGTTGATTCTGCTGGTCTGCGACAATCCGGATTCGTTGCTGCCCACAATTCGTTCGCGCTGTCAGGTCGTGCGATTTTTTCCTCTGACCGAAACGGACGTGCGCGACATTCTGCTCAGTGAAGAAATGGTTGAGAGTCCCGAGGAAGCGGCCACGATCGCGGCCATGGCCGAGGGCAGTATCACGCTGGCTGCTCAGTTGTTAAATCCGGATCTCCGACAACTTCGCCAACTGATCAGTCAGCAACTGGATCAGCTCGAGAACATGAAGCCAGTCGAAGTTTCCAAACAAGTCACTGATGAGCTGGAACGTATCTCATCCGGTGCCGACGAACAACGCCGCAACGGGCAATGGCTGCTGCGGTTTGTCGCCGAGGTCTTGAACGGTCGTTTGCGACGACTGACCTCGGGCGATTTTTCCGACCCGTTGTTGAAGCGATTCGGCGTTCGGAACGGTGTCGATATGCTGGCCCCGTTGCTGGATCGAGTCATCTCGGCGGCTCATCAGATTGAAGGCAACTCGCCGGTGAGATTAGTGCTCGAGGCGATGTTCGATGACCTCGCCCGACAACTGCGACTTGGGCCGATTTCGGCGAGATGAAAGCAGACGCTGTCGATTGGGCATTCTTGTTCCATAAAAAAACGACGGGCAATAATGCCCGTCGTTCGTCAAGTGCTCTGCCAGCGATCGTCGTGTGTATACCGGCCGGACCGAGCGGGGCAAGTTTCGGTTTGTTCAAGATTAAAATTGCCGGAACTCGCTGGCGCTCGGTCCGGCCTACGAAACAATTACGGATTGCGAATCGCCCAGAGGTGCTTGAAGGTTCTCAGGTAAATCGTGCCGTTGGAGATGGCGGGTGACGACGACTGATCTTCGCCAAGTTCATTCACAGCCAGCGTTTTGAATTCTCGTCCGGTCTGAACCACCGTGATGCGTCCATCACGAGCCGTTAAGTACAGCTTCCCGTCAGCGACAACTGGTGAGGCACGATGACGCTGGCGATGAGTTGCTTCGGAGTAGACTTCTTTGCCGGTCATGGCTTCCAGCACGGTCAGATTTCCATTCTCCATGCAAAGATAAACCAGATCATCAAGAATGACTGGTGTCGGCACGTCCGGGGTTCGCTTCCATGTCCATAACTGCATGTCCGCTTTACCTGTGATGTCGCCGCTTCCCGTTGGGCGAATGGCAAGTACTGGATGTTGCTTGGCGGATGGGACCACAACAATCCCCGGAGCAGAAACTGGTGATGCGACGAATCGCAGAGTCGGATCGTACGGCAGAACTTTGTCGTCACGGCGATTCAAGCCGCCGCAACGCCAGACTTCGTGACCATCTTTTAGATCATGAGCCACGATGAAATCAGCTCCGTGGCTGAGCAGCAGTTTCGTCTTGCCGTCCTGATACATCATAGGTGATGCATACGAGTGTTCGTTCTCGGCTTCCGCATCACTGGGGCGGTCGACCTTCCAGACTTCTTTGCCGGTGGCTCCGTCGAGTGCTACGACACAGGCTTCGCGGGTTTTCGGATCGCCTTCGCCATGAATCAACTGAAGATAGAGAATCCCGTCGTCCAGCACCGGTGTTGAGCTCATGCCGAACTGGATGCTGAATTTCCCGTAGCGATCCTGAAGGTTGAACTTCCAGGCTTCCTTGCCATCGACGGTGTAGCAGCCCAGTGTGCCTTCGCCCATGAAGGACCAGACATGTTTGCCGTCCGTTACTGGTGATGGTGACGCGGAGTTGCCTTCGTCACCGCGGGCATCTTTGTTGCCGGAGGCCACGACCTGTTTCCAGAGTTCTTTGCCGTCCGTGCTGACCGCCATCAGGAGCAAGTCACCGCCAGCATTCACCGACGTCAGAAAGATCTGCTTGTCCCAGACCACTGGTGAAGCACCGGCGGAACCTGGCAGTACCAGTTTCCATGCAACGTTCTTCGTTGGGCTCCATTCCGTCGGTAGACTCTTTTCAGTGCTGAGACCATTCCCGGTTGGGCCTCGCCACGCTGGCCAGTTATCGGCGAGTGCAGTCGCGGAGAAACTCACGGAGAGAGTGAACAGCAGCAGACGACGAATCACGGACACCACGGCAAATCCTCACAAAGGCAGGACGAATCAGGAACGAGGAGCCGCAGTTTGCCGACAGCCAACTCAACCGTCAATCGAACCACCGCGCAACAAAAAACCATCGGACAATCTCGAAAGACTGTCCGATGGTGTGTTTTCTCGACGTGGTCAGATCGCCGAGGCCTCTCGTTGGTTTCTCAGGCCAACTGCTTTCGACGGTTAACAAGCGTCCGAATACGTTCGGCGAGCAGAGCTGCGTCGAATGGTTTTCGGAAGGTTTCGTTAAACACCGAACGGTCGAAGCCAGATGCGTTGTCTTCGTCGCTGAGCAGACCAATCAGAACGGTTTCGGTGAACTCTGTGTTTCTCCGAAGGTTCTGAGCAATCATTAACGCTTCTTCGCGTCCCATAACAAAGTCCACCACGACACAATCGGGGTGAATAGACTCTGCCTGGATACCAGCTTCAAAGCCACTTGCAGCAATTTCGATCTTAAAGTCGTCGTTGGAAATCATCTCATTCAAACTCGTGCGAGTCGTCAGATCTGAACCAACGAGCAAAATTTTGCCCATTGCTTCGTCTTCCAGCTCGCCGAGCGGCATTCCGTGTTCCTTAAGGAAACGGATAAGATGTTCGCGTGGAATGCGTCTATCTTGTGAGCCAGGAATTCGATAGCCTCTCAGTCGTCCGGAATCGAACCACTTTGAGACAGTACGCGGGGCAACTTTACAGATCTTTGCTACCTGACCAGTAGTGAAGATCGTCTTCATGGGCGGGCTCTCCAATCAGTTCTGCACCATCCAG
>JBIIIF010000158.1:0-16779 GCA_044235005.1 Planctomycetaceae bacterium
CGCCTTCGATCGCATTGCGAATTGGACTCATCACCGATTTGCATCACGCCGACAAACCTGCGGCTGGCAGTCGATTCTATCGTGAGACGATTCCGAAGCTGAATTCAGCCGCCGAAGAGTTCCAGAAGACCGGGCTCGACTTCATCGTGGAACTGGGAGATCTGATCGACGCTGCAGACAGTGTCGAAACAGAACTCAACTATCTCCGCACGATCAATCATGAGTTCTCAGAACTCTGTTCTTATCGACACTATGTTCTGGGCAATCATTGTGTCGACACGTTGACCAAGACCGAGTTCCTGCAGGAAGTCGGACAGAAAGAATCCTACTACTGTTTCGATCGAGCCGGTTTTCATTTTGTCGTGCTCGACTCGTGCTTTCGCAATGACGGCGTTCCTTACGGTCGAAAGAATTCGAAGTGGAACGATGCCAATATTCCACCAGCTGAGCTGGAATGGCTGCGTGAGGACCTGAAGTCAACGAAACTTCCGACGATCGTATTTGCCCATCAGCGACTGGACGTCGCGACCGATCATGGCGTCAAAAACTGCGTCGAAGTCCGTAGCATTCTGAAGGACTCCGGCCATGTACTGGCCGTGTTCTAGGGGCACAGTCACCAGAATGACCTGAACGATATTGATGGCATCCACTACTGCACGCTGGTCGCGATGGTCGAAGGCAGTGGGCTCGAAAACAGCGGAGCCTCTGTGCTTGAACTGCACGACGACGGTACGATCCACGTGACCGGCTTCAGGAAGCAGAAGTCATACGACTGGTGATTGCTCGTGAGACGTCTTCAATCAGCAGCTCGAGACTGCCGGGTGAAGTGGCAGCAATGACTTCCTGATAAATGCCGTACCCAAACGAGGCCGCCGGTGGAATATAACCGGGCTGCCAGTCCCCGGTGAGCGTTGCGACCAGCACGGGCTTAGGCGCGAAACGTTGTCGCAGCACAAGCTGAAACACCTGATAAAGTTCTCCGGGAACAAGCACCCAGATCGCATCGCCGACAAATGCCAGTGTCACCGGCAACGGACATGATTTCCCCGGCGCGAGTGCATTCAGCCGTGCGAGCTGCCGAGTCATCTGTTCCCCGTTGGCACGACATTCACGAATGCGGTCAACATTGCCAGCAGCCTTGGCGGCTTCTTCCTCCGCGAACCAATGTTCCCGTTTCGCGGTCGTCTCGGTAATGGTCGGAAGATCATGTCGATACGGCAATTCAGCCGTGATCGTTGACCATGACCATTGTTGATGGCTCTGCTTTTCATCAGCAGAGCAGGGCACATGCTTCCACGTTCCAATCCATGTTCCTGACAGCGTCGGCCCCGAGTAGATATATTCCGTGCCTGCTGGAGCAAGCTGTTCCAGCGCGGCGAGCACGGAGTATCCCAGGATGCGACCATTTCGATCAGCGACGGCGGTATCGCCAACGAAGCCCTCGCGAGGCCCCAGATCTCCCGAAGCTCCCTGCATAAAGAAACAGAGTCCTCCGACTTGCTGCTCGACCGTTTCAAGCATGGCTCCGATCCAGTCCGGACTGAGCAGCGTGTTGTCCCAGGCCAAAGTCGTTGGATGGCATGCATAGTTGATAATGGTCCCGATCATCTGACCGGTCTCGGTCGCAATACGTCCCACGATCACCGTGTCATCCGCTGACCCCGCTGGATTGAATCCGCACACCGCATGACCTCGTTCCGAATCGTAGAAGTCACGATGAGCAGCCAGCGAGCATCGACCTGTTCCATAGACGATCGTGGCCGGTTGCAACTTCGGCTGAGCTTCAGCAGCAAGGCTCGCGAGCTTATCACACAGACTATCCAGATACGGACCGATCAAGTCGCCCCCGGGGAACTCGCTACGCTTCCGAGACATCCAGCCTGAACCATGCGTATGAGTGACCATCACATGAATGTGCTCCGCAGCCACGGATGTCACCGCGGCCACGGCATTTCGGATGCTCACCAGTTCCGGAGTGTCGAGAATGCAATGATCCATAGAAATCAGAATCTGATCGTCCGCTCCGGATTCGTCTCTCGCAGCCAGCCACAGCAACGTTGCGGTCAGCGGACGATGAATGCCGGTCGCTTTGTCATGCAACGCTGCTCCCCACATCCGATGATAGATCCCAACCGGCGGAGTAATATCGCAGCGAACGACAGCCGCTCGAACCAGTGCTTGAGGAGTGGAAACACGGGTCACAGATTTCTGACTCGAAAACGTCATAACTTGAGCTTATTCGAAAAGAGGTCGTTTGGGGTTCAGTATTGACCAGCACACTGCGTCAATCGCCATAATGATCGCAAAGAAATAGAGAATCTGATTCCAGTTGCCCGTGACATCGACCAACCATCCTGCGGTAATCGGAAAAAGAGTTGCGCCGATGTTTCCACACATATTCATCGCACTGAAAACAGTGCCCGCTCGCTTGCCACCAAACTCAATGGCAACGGTGTATCCACTGACGCCACCAAACGCCGCACAGAAAACACCAAGAGCAACGATCGCAATACTGACATTCAAATCGGCGACGAACCCAGACACAGTGATCAGAATCGCACAACTCGCCATTCCGACGACCGCTATTCCCTGACGACTGAGTCGCTTGTTTCCGGTCTTCAGAAACAACCAGTCAGAGATCACTCCGCCGAGCAGGCTTCCTACAACTCCGCCAATGCCGGCGTAGGTTGTCAGCAGCCCCGATTCTTTCAAGGACACTCCGCGAGTTTCCTGCAGGAACGTCGGAAACCAAGTCAGAAAAAAGACCATCGCAGCAGCTCGAAAGAATTGCTGAGCACACAGCAGAGCCAGCGATGGACTGGTCAAAAGTCGTTGCCAGATCTGACTTCCGTCTTCCGCAATATCAGAACTCTCTCGTTGAATCAGCGGCAACGCATGACCTTTGATGGACAGCAAAAAGACAAACGCCCAGACAATACCCGGAACGGCAAACAGCCACAGCAACAACTGCCAACGATACACGTGCAGCGACGTCGCCACAGGATCAAGTTTCACCAGTATGTTTCCAGCGATCACCGGAGCAATCGCACCGCCGATGAGCATTCCTCCAGCGAGAATCCCGGATGCTCGAGCACGCTCGGATTCCGGAAACGTCTGGCCAATAGCCTTCGCGGCGCAAGGAAAAGCTCCAGCCTGAGCAGCCCCCATCAGAAACCAAAAGATAGCCAGAGAGACGATTCCAAAGCTCAAACCCGTCAGAAACGTGAGCAGCGACCAGAGCACACAAATGCCCGCCAGAGTCATCCGGCTTCCGTAGCGATCGGCCAGCCATCCGCTCGGCATCTGTAGCAATGCATAACCCAGATACCAGACAGATTGCACCCAGCCCATGACTGTGGCACGAGACTCTTCAGGAACCCCAAAATCTTTCGCCACCTCCAATGCGGGTACACTCAATGCGGCTCGCTGAATGTAGGCAATCGCTGCGACAAGACAGAGAAAACTCAGAATCACATGTCGCATGAGGTCGGGTCCGATCAATCGATGTGAGTACGAACGTCTCCACGCATGCTAGTAACCCGACGAAGAATCCAGAAGCGCCAGCAGGAAGATGTTTAATCCGTCGCTGGTGCCGTCACTCCGTTTCAATTCGAACCAGTTTCATTCGCCCAGACGCTCCGCTCTTGATCGACACGTCAGCCTTGCGACATCCAAAGTGCTTTGCGAGCAATGCGATCAGCTCTTCATTCGCCTTGCCATCGACCGGTGGGGATTTCAGTTTCGCAAGCCATGTACCATCCTCAGCCTGTTCGAACGAACTCACTCGAGAGTTGGGTTTCACTTTGACCTGAATGACTTTTGATTCCACCGCTGACTTTCAACATGAACAGTTGTTCCGGACGATAAGTCGGCCGTCTTGGCCTCGGAGCGTAACGCAAGACGAGCTGAAAGTCGTCATCGCCGAAAGGATCAACCAACGTCGGCGAGCGGCAGGGCGTCAGCCCTCCGAGAAATTCTCCCTTGTCTCGCACCACACACAGATGCTCAATTACCATCTTAACTCGCAGACAGATGCGAAGAATTCAGTCGCTTGACTCGGAGGGCTGACGCCCTGCCGCTCGCCTAAGTCCGACTTAAAATCGCTGCGTATTCTCGCATCGCTCCGTCTTGCAAAAACAGCCACGGGCGATTTCATTCGCATCGGCCACAAATTGGCTCTAACATGCCAATCTTCAATATCCGGTCGCAGCCATGCGAACACACGTCAACCACAAAGACGGTCGCCGGATCTCACCGAAAACCCACCTGCCCAACATCACCATGCCTGCATCCAATAACCGTGTTCCCGGTATTCTGATCCATCTTTGCCTTTGCACCGTTGTCAGCCTGTCGTTCATTGGAATAGTTGCTGCCGATGACTCCTCTGTCGACCAAAGTCGATTCGAAGCGACCGTTCTGGCCACAGGCCTGATTCAACCGATGGAGCTCGCCGTTGCCCCGGACGGAACGATCTACTTCATTGAACTGAACGGCAAGCTGAAGTCTCTGCATCCTGTGACTCATCAAGTTTCGCTTGTGGGTGAGCTGACCATTACAACGGAACAGGAGAATGGTCTGCTGGGCCTGGCACTGGATCCAAATTTCGCCGAGACACAATGGATCTATCTTCAGTACTCACCGCCCACTTTTTCCGGACAACATATCAGCCGCTTCACGCTGCGTGACGGGAAACTCGACATGGAGTCCGAGAAGCTCCTGCTGAAGTTTGAAGAGCAACGCAAGGAGTGTTGCCATCATGCCGGCTCACTGCATTTCGGACCTCGCGGCGAACTGTTCATCGCGACCGGTGACAACACGCATCCTCACGGAGATTCGCAAGGTTATGCTCCAATTGATGAACGCCCCGATCGTTCACCGTGGGATGCTCAAAAGTCTTCCGCGAACACGAACAGCTACAACGGCAAGATCCTGCGAATCCGCCCAACAGCGGAGGGCGGCTATGAGATCCCCGATGGCAATCTGTTTCCCAAAGACGGCTCCAACGGGCGACCCGAAATCTATGCGATGGGTTGCCGCAACCCCTGGCGAATGACGGTCGATTCGAAATCCGGATTCGTCTACTGGGGCGAAGTCGGCCCTGACGCGAATGGCGAAAACGAACGAGGCCCCCGAGGCTACGACGAAATCAATCAGGCTCGTCAGGCAGGCAACTTTGGCTGGCCATACTTCATCGCCAACAACCTGCCATACTCAGACTACGACTTTGCCACCAACATGGCCGGGCCATTGTACGACCTTTCTGGTCCAAAGAACGAATCTCCCAACAACACCGGCGAAAAGATTCTGCCGCCGCCAGTTTCGGCATTGATCTACTATCCCTACGGCGCCTCCGAAAAATTCCCGGAACTCGGCACCGGAGGACGCTCGGCGTGTGCAGGCCCGGTTTATCACTACGATGAGTCACTGAAATCAGCCGTCAAATTCCCAGCAGGCTGTGACCGGTGCCTGTTCATTTACGAATGGACTCGACACTGGATCAAGCTGGTTCAGCTGGACGAGCAGGGCGATGTGAAGTCAATTGAACCGTTCATGCCACAACACAAATTCGTGCGGCCAGTCGACATGACTTTTGGTCCCGAAGGATCGCTCTATGTCATGGAGTATGGAGAAACCTGGGGCGTGAATGCGGACGCTCGTCTTGTGCGGATCGATTATGTTCGCGGCAACCGGCCTCCAATTGCAGTCGCCTCCGTCGAAAACAACATCGGCCGAGCACCTCTGGAGGTTTCTCTGTCGAGCAAAGGGACGTTCGATAAAGACGCCCAGGACACTCTGAAATACGAATGGCGATTGATCAATACGGCAGATCCCACTGCAGCTCCGAAAACACTTTCGACCGAAGCTGACCCCGGGATCACCATCAACGAAGAGGGTGTCTTTAACGTCGAACTTGTCGTCACAGATTCACATGGAGCCAGTCAGTCTTCAGCAGTCCCGGTGCTTGTTGGTAACGAACGTCCAACCATTCGTTTTTCAAAGCCAATGCCTGGTGACTTTTTTGATCCTCAACAATCGATTCGCTACGAACTGGTTGTGGCCGATGCCGAAGATGGAACGAACGACGACGAACAGATCGATGAGGGGCATGCCGAACCAATTGATCCGGAATCACCGGGCCGAGTTTCAGTCAATGCGGTTTTCTCACCGGGGCCTGTTCCTTCCGCCAACGGCAGTCCGGAAGCCGCTGATCAGGGCCCGATGGGTATGCGTCGCATGAAGGGCAGCGACTGTTTTAATTGTCACGCCGTGGATCAAAAGCGAGTTGGTCCTCCACTACTCGAAATTGCCAACAAGTATCGTGGCAAAGAAGGAGCACTTGAAGCTTCTGTTCAACGAGTCATCAAGGGCTCAACGGGAGTTTGGGGCAAGGTCCCGATGATTCCTCATTCGCATCACACGATTGATGAGATTCGGGAGATGGTCGGCTGGATTTATAGTCTCGAACCAACAGGACTTGTCAGAGTCTTCTCGGGGTTCAACAATGAGATTCCTGTCTCTGCCGAAGAGGCTGCGAAACCCGGGCACTACAAACTTGAGGCCAATTATTCCGATCAAGGAGCAGGAATGATTCCCGCCCTCAATGCATCGGCCGTTGTTTATCTTCGACAACGACTTGTCGAAGCCGAAACGGCCGATGAAATCCAGGGACCGCAGATTCTGGGCTCTGGCAATGCCGGTGGTGGAAAGTTCATCGGAGCGATCAATCATGGTCACTATCTGCGATTCTCTAACATGTCGCTGGATCAGATTCATGGAGTCACTCTGAAGATTGCCTCCGCAGGCTCGGGGGGATCCATCGAAGTACGACTCGATCAACCGGACGGACCGTTGCTGGCGTCAACAGAGATCGAAGTGAACGGCCAATGGGAACAGTTTTACGAACGAACGATTGATCTAATGCCGGCAGAAGGTCGACATGATCTGATAGTCCGGTTTACACACCCGAATCAGGCGGGCGGCCTGATGAATCTGGATTCTGTGCATTTTTTGCCGTAGGATAAGCAGTCTGCGACTATTCCCGTCGACGGAGCGACGGGCGTACAGTACACCTGTCGCTCCGCTGACAGGAGACTTCAACTCATACAAGACCTGGAGATCGCCGATGCTCAATCTTTCCGGCAGCCGGAAAACGCTCTGCAATGGCGTCACGCGTCGTGATCTGCTTCACATTGGCGGCATCAGTGCCCTCGGGCTGAACGCCGGAATGCCGGTTTCCGCATCACCGTTTTCACCGGCCGCAGCAATTCCCGGCAGCAAAGCCAAAGCCTGCATCTTTGTCTTCCTGTTCGGATCTCCACCACAACACGAAACATTCGACCCCAAACCAGAAGCGGCCCGCGAAATTCAGGGAGAGATGAAAGCCATCGACACCGTGGTCCCGGGTCTGCAGATCTGCGAAGGCTTACCGCAGATCGCCAGCATGGCCGACAAACTGACCGTCGTGCGGTCGATGACTCATGAGTATCCCATTCATTGTTGTGCCTATGTCATGACCGGAATGCCGACCTACAGCATTCCATTGGAAACCAGCCCGCGCGATCCTCAGCAATGGCCGTTCATGGGATCGATCGTCGACTATCTCGACGGCCGCCGATCGGGCGAACGATCGCCCACGTTGCCGCGTAACATCGGCCTGCCATGGCGATTTTGCTCCAAAGGCAGTTCGACGACTCAAGCCGGTCCGTACGGTGCGTTCCTGGGTAACGGCATGGATCCATTCTGGACGGACTTCGACGGTCAGGGCACTGTGATCGTCCCCAAGCTCAACGCCGACGGGCAGACCGAGAATGTCTTCGACCCGCATGCTGGCATTCAAAGCTCATCTCGTTTTCAGCTTTCAGAAGGCTGCCAACTTCCAGCGGAGCTGTCGGCAAACCGTTTCGATGCTCGCGTCCATCTGTTGCAGCAATTCGATGCTTCGCGTCCGATGATGGATCAGGCCCTGGAGATTGGACACTACTCAGATCATCAGCAAAGAGCTCTCTCGTTGATTGGCTCAAACCGCATTCGTCAGGCACTCGATGTGGGCAAGGAACCAGACTCGTTGCGTAGCCGCTACGGCATGACGCTGTTCGGTCAATCCATGCTCGCCGCGCGGCGACTGGTGGAAGCAGGAGCCAGATTCGTGTCTGTCTTCTGGGATCCGTTCGGACCACACGGCGCGTCCGTCTGGGATACTCATTCCAATCATTTTCCGCGTTTGAAAAACTATCTGCTGCCTGTGTTCGATCAAAGCTATTCCGCATTGATTAACGATCTGGATGAACGAGGCATGCTGGATGAAACGCTGGTTCTGTGCACCAGCGAACATGGTCGTACACCCCAAATCGACTCCAAGCCAACCGGTGGTGCTCGTCATCACTGGTCACGAGCTTACTCATCAGTCTTCGCCGGCGGAGGCATGGCACGTGGTCGAGTCGTCGGTGCAACAGACTCAATCGGCGGCGACGTAGCGGACGTCCCAATTTCCCCGAAAGACATGCAAGCCACCGCCTATCACCTTCTGGGTTACGACGAATCAACTACCATCCCCGACCAGCAAGGCCGTCCGCATCCCATTGCTGGTACCGGCCGATTACGAGAAGAGCTGCTGTCGTAACACTGCCTGAACTCACTGTCCGCAAGAATCATGCCTCCGTACTCTGCGGCTGGCGAAGCGTGAATCTGCATCCAACTGCAACTGAAAGGATGAATCATGCAGATCCCGGCCCCTACGACAGAACATCAGTTCTTATTGCAGTTCGTTGGCGACTGGAGCTTCGAAAGTGAATGCATTATGGGGCCAGACCAGCCGACCAATGTTACGAAGGGCACTCAGTCCATAAAGCCTCTCGGATCATTCTGGACTCTGGGGGCGATGGAAAGCCCCGGCCCGGACCGTAATCCAATGCATTCCATGATGACACTTGGTTTTGACCCCGTCAGAGGTAAGTTCGTCGGATCATTTGTCGCTTCCTGCATGACTCACCATTGGCTTTATGAGGGCTCTCTGGACGCCACTGGCCGCATCCTGACACTGGATGCCGAGGGCCCAAGTTTCACCGGCGACGGTAGAATGGCCAGGTATCAGGACATCATCGAAGCGGTTGATCACGAGACCTATCTGTTCTCGTCGCAGATCCAGGACGCCAGCGGCAACTGGGTAAAATTCATGCATGGTAAACACACACGAGTTGCGTAAATCCAGATGAGACCGGTCGCGAACGTGGATACTCGTTTCCATATTCTTTTGTCCGCAGTCTGGCAGTCATTTTTCCTCAGGCAAGGATGTCGTCAATCACCTTGCCATGATCAATCTCCAGCCGTTTGCGGCCGGGGATTTCGAGACGACGATTATCAAGTCCCAACAAGTGCAGTACGGTCGCATGAAGATCGGTCACGTAATGGCCTTCCCCCATCGCGTGGTAGCCAAGTTCATCTGTTTCGCCGTGAACATATCCCTTCTTCAGACCTGCTCCGGCCAGCCAGACTGTAAATCCGTTTGGATGATGATCGCGTCCTGTATTGCCACCGCCTCGCAGCTCGAGTCCTGGCGTGCGTCCGAATTCCGTGCCAAACACCACAACAACATCTTCCAGAAGTCCTCGCTGTTTCAAATCCTGTAACAGCCCGGCGACCGGAAGATCGACCGAAGCACATAATCGCGTGTGATTGGTCTTCAACTGCTGATGGGAATCCCACGATCCATACGGCGACGGAAAGACCTGCACAAAACGAACGCCTCGCTCCACCAGCCTCCGTGCAGCAAGCAGACGCTGGCCAGCGACTTTCGTGGCCTCGTTGTCGAGCCCGTACAGCTTTGATGTGGCTTCTGTTTCCTGCGCCAGATCGACCGCTTCCGGCACGGCCGCCTGCATGCGAAACGCCAACTCGTACGCTCGAATGCGTGCTCGCAGTGACTGATCGTCCGGATATTCCACCGCCGTCAATTCATTCAGTTGATTGATAGCTTCATATTCCTGCTGCTGTTGTTCAAACGTCTGCCCGACGTTGCGCTGTGCGAACGGCAGAGGATTCTTCGGGTCCAATGCCAGCGGGATGCCGGAATACTGTGGTCCCAGATAAAGTGAGTCGATGGACTCGCGAGTGTCCGATCGAGTCGGCCCGCCCAGTACGACGAATTTGGGAAGATTCTCGTTCAATGCTCCCAGACCATAGTGAGCCCACGCTCCAATGCTGGGCTGAGATTCGTCCAGTTTGTGACGACCGGTGTGAAACTGATTCTCCGCAGCGTGATCATTGTCGGTCGTCCACATATTGCGAACAAAGCTGATGTCATCAACATTTTTCGCCAGATGCGGCCACCAGTCCGTCACTTCAATGCCGCTCGCGCCGCGTTTCCTCCAATCAACCTGCATGGGGAAAATCGTTGGATAAACATCCCGAACATTGATCTCCTCCGAGGGAACCGAGCGAAACCGTTTGCGATGCAATGGTGAGTTGACCGGATTGTCAAACGGCGTCTTATCAAACGTCATGCCCGCATATTTATTCAGAGCAGGCTTGGGATCAAAGGTCTCCATATGGCTGTAACCACCAGAGAGAAAGATCCAGATGACGGACTTGGCTCGAGGCGCGAAATGAGTCGCCTCACCTTTTGCGCCCTCAGCCATCATCGCTCCCAGCGCCATGCCAGTGACGCCCATACCCAGATCTGCCAGACACGGTCTTCTTCGGATGCGCATATTCGTTTACCGCCCAGCCGCAGGCGCCGGCTCATGTGTGTAGGTTTCAATCCCAGGCCGGCGCCTGCGGCTGGGTAAACAATTTAAAGGTACGTGGTAAATCCGCCGCGAGGCAGACCAGTGAAGGGTTCTACAAACTTCCACGACTGCTTCGGCTTTTCCTCCTTGACGGGGTTTTGTTCAACGTAAGCAATCGCATTCTCAATCGCGTCTTCCGAATCGAGATAAACCTTCCATTCATGTTCGGACCACATTCGCGGAGGTCTTGGTCGACCGGTGGCAAACTGTGCGAGCGGGTGACAGCGTTCTTTCAACAACTGAGTCGTCGCAGCTCCCTTGAGCAGATTGGCGATCTGTTCAACTCGATATCTATGTCTTGCGATAACCATATGAGTGTGCTCAGGAAGAATTGCACAGGCCCAGATCGTATAGTTCGAGCGAGCCGCCTTTTCCGAGAACCCTTGTCCGATCGCAGCCGCCTGTTTTCCGGTCAATGTCACAGAAGGATAGTTCAAAGCAAGGCGGGCCGCCTCACGAGCAGCCAGTTCTTCGGGAGTCAGCTCGCCCATCGAACGTCGCTGCTCCGGCTCCGTCGGTGGACCAAACCGAACCAGTTCCCATTTTCGGATCATATCGGACCATGAGCCACGCGGATCATTCGGGAGCCAAAATCCATAGCAGGAAATGATGAGATGGTACGCATGAATCATCGCACACCCCGTTTACCGCCCAGCCGCAGGCGCCGGCCAGGAATTGATGAAGGAAAGCCGGCGCCTGCGGCTGGGCGGTAAACGGGTTATCTGACAGTAATAAAATCATTGTGGTTGAGCAGGATTCGCGCGAGGCTTTCGTGGGCTCGTGTGTTGGCTTCGGGTGAATCGGGGGAAGCAGCCAGTTGCTGATGTTTCTGCAACGCACTCAGACAAACCTGAATCTCGGCTTGAGTGGGTTGCCGAGAAAGAATCTGTTCAAACAGGTAGGAAATGAACTGCTCCGCCGAGCCGCCTCCGGATTCGTGCCATGCTTTCACGATGGCAACGCTCGACTCATGTACCAGTTCGCTGTTTGTCAAAGCCAGTGCCTGCTGCGGCACAATGCTGCTGACTCGCAGATAGCAGTCGAGCGGATCCGGAGCATCAAACAATTCTCCCAACGAGCTCTTGCCGCCGGCTTCAGGATGCACACTGTAGTAAAGACTGCGACGAGTCGTCGTGAGCGCATCCTTGTTCTCGATTTCTACGCCGCCCATCGTAAGATCCAGCCGACGGGCGACGTACAGCAGACTGTCGCGGACGACTTCGGCTTCCATGCGAGATGAGTTCATTCGCCAAAGAAACTTGTTCTCCGGATCTTCTTTCCTG
This sequence comes from Planctomycetaceae bacterium, assembly GCA_044235005.1. Lineage (GTDB taxonomy): Bacteria > Planctomycetota > Planctomycetia > Planctomycetales > Planctomycetaceae > SXXK01. The sequence continues at coordinate 12,068 of JBIIIF010000158.1, forward strand.
TTGACCGCCCAGCCGAAGGCGCCGGCTTTATCCTGCTCGTTCACCGAGAGAGCCGGCGCCTTCGGCTGGGCGGTAAACGAATCAGGGGCACTTACCGAATCACGACGATAGGCGTCGCTGGTGACGATCAGGCGATGAAGATGTTTCATGTCCCAGCCGGATTCCATGAACTCGACCGCCAGCCAGTCGAGCAGTTCCGGATGTGTGGGCTTGTCGCCGTTGCGACCGAAGTCATTCATACTGGCCACCAGCGGCGAGTGAAAATGCCGCGCCCAAATATGATTGACCGCCACACGAGCCGTCAGCGGGTTGTCTTTGCTGGTCATCCATTCCGCCAACGCGCGACGACGTCCGGTGCTCTGCTGAGGATACGATGGGGACAGTGGAGAATAAGTCTCCGACAACTGCTCATTCGTCAAAGCCTCGGTCGCTTTCTGTCGATTGGTCATTGAGGTTGTGAACCCCGCCGTCGCGGTTTCAATCGCCTTCGCGCGTTCCGCATCTTCAGACGGCTTTGCTTCGGCAGTAACCACAGCGAATTCAGCCGCCAGCACTTCTGCTTCTGCCTTTCGCAGAGCTGCCTCACGCTGCAAACGACTGGCTGTTTTGATCAGAGCAGGAAGTTGATCGCTTGGCGGGTCTGAGTATCTTGCCCGATCTGCAGCGATGCGTGCTTCGAGAGACGCGAGGTCCGCGCGAGCCGCTGTGACACCCGCCTCGGCACCATGCATTTGCAAGAACGGCCGCCGCGCGGCGCGACGAGCAGCCTCCAGCTTCACAGACAGCGCACGTAGTTCGGGGTTACCTATCGATGCGGATACCAGAGACGTCGCGGGAGCAACACGAAACGAAGACGGTTCCCAGCCATCAATCCCGATGACATCTCGGCCATCGATGTACTTTGGAGCTTCGAAGTCCACGTCAATCAGCTTCGTCCACGATGCAATGGATGCAGGATCACTCGGTGCTGCAAGTGGATTCGGCACAGACCAGGCGAAATCATCGATCACAGCAACACTTCCCGGACGAACATCGAAGCTGATGGGCTTGATGGCCGTACCGACCGGATTCCATCCATTCAGCGCCAGCGAAGCGTTTTCAACAAGTGTGCTTGAATCTGAACAGCAGACGACGGTCAGTTGACCAAGGTCCTCTTTCGAACGAATCACAACAGAGATTCCGAAATCGTTCTGTCCGGCGGCGAAGTCATAGCGACCGACTTCGGTTTCTCCAGAGACCCCATGAACATACGCCACGATCCGGCCTTTCTCGAACGCACAATACCCAGCGGTCAACCCCTGAAGGCTATCCTTGACGAACTGAAAATTGACGTGGGAGTCCTGCAGAATCCGTAAGCGAAAGGTCAGCCGGGCACCATCGTCGAACGACTTTAGTTGCTGCATATTGTTCTGCACGATGCTGCGTCCGGCTGTGGCATCCATGAGTAACGACTGCCTGCCGGAAATCGCACCGCTTGTTCCGGCCTTGATGGCTTCCTGAAACGCTGCTTCGTATTCGGCTTCGGCTTTCGCGAGTTCGTCGTTTGCCGCATTGACTTCGTTTACCCCCGAGCCGGAGGCGACAGCTTCGCCAGATGATTGAGCCGGTGCCTGCGGCTGAGCGGTGAACGAGGAGAGAGATTCTTCGGCGGTGGTGAGAGCGGAGCGGGCCTCAGCAAGGAGGGATTCCTGAAGCTCAGGCCTGAGCCCCGGATACCAGGCTTTCGCAGGCAGATTCACGGGCTCGATGTGAAAGGCAGCGTTCTCAAGGAATGAGGGCACTCCCGGCGGAATCGAGCCTCGTTCCTTTACACGATTGCGTTCATCGCCACCGGTGTAAAACCACGTTGGAGCATCGGCGGTCTTGTCAAACACGCGAACTGCTCCCAGTCGCTGAACAGCACGAGTTCCCGAATAAGAGTAGTCCTGAAAAATGCCCGGATCAGCTTCTCCCGGCATGCGATCCTGGCGAATAAACATCGGCTCAAAGAATGCTCGCATGCGAAAGTAGTCATCATGGGAAATGGGATCATACTTGTGATCATGACAATGAGCACAGTTGAACGTCAGCCCCAGAAATGCCTTGCCTGTGTGCTCCACCGCATTGCGCATCCAGTCGTTGGCGTTGAGCGAATAGTAGTTTCGAATCAGATATCCTGTGGCAACTCCGGCATCGTAATCGTCCGGGCAGATTTCATCGGCCGCCAGCATTTCGCGAACCATCTGATCGTAGCCTTTGCCCTGATTCAGACACCGCACGATCCAGTCTCGCCAGCGATACAACTGCGATGCGCTGTTGCGAACATCATCAACATCACGACGACCGTACCAGTCACTGTATCGCCAGACATCCATCCAGTGTCGTCCCCAGCGTTCGCCATGCCGTTGATCATTCAGCAGTCTGTCGACGACCTTTTCATAAGCGTCGGGGGACTCATCAGCAAGAAACGCATGCAGCTCATCTCGTGTCGGTGGGAGTCCGATGATATCAATGCAGACTCGACGCAGCAGAACATGCTTTGGTGCAGAAGGTCGAGCTGTCAAAGCATGCCGTGCGAGTTCCGCGTTGAGAAACGCGTCGATAGGATGACTTTTGCTCGCATCTGCCATCTCAGGAATCGCAGGACGTTGCGGGATCTTGAATGCCCAGTGCTCACGAGGATCGGCTTCGGGCTGTTCGGACTCGGGTGACTTCGCTCCCTCTCGAATCCAGGCCCGCAGCATCTCAATCTGTTCTGCGGATAACGGTTCGCCCTCTGGTGGCATTCGTTCGCCGGGCTCTTTGGCGGAGACTCGATGAATCAACAGGCTGTCGTCAATCTGTCCATCGCTGATCGCCGCGCCGCTGTCGCCACCTTGACGAATCAAGACACCGGTATCGAGCCTCAATCCGGCTTCCTGCTTCAACGCGCCATGACACGCATAACATCTCGCATTGAGAACCGGCTTGACGTCTCGTTCATAGTTCACATTATCGGCATGTGAATTGGGCGACACACTAAAGATCAATGCAGCCAGCAATCCCCATCGGGTTCGATTTAAGCTCATGGCGACAATCCTCAGCAACGTGATGATGCCCATGTTGGCTCCCCAAAGAATTCTCGCCTGAGCCCGTGGACACTTTAGTGTACCAATCCATCGCGTTTATTCATCACCACTTTTTGTCGTCATCCCCAACTGGCGAAGTTTTTGTTGCAGACTTTGGCGATGAATTCCAAGGCGGCGGGCCGCAGCACTGATGTTGCCGGATTCCTGTTCGAGTGCGTGGCCGATGGCGGCTCTTTCGAAGTCTTCCGTCACACGATCACGAGCTTCGGAGAGTGGCAGGTCGAGGTAGGGCTCCCAACTGCTGATTGGCGAAGAAGGCAGGGCATCAGCGAGACCCAAATCACGAGCAGCAATCCGTTCATCCTCAGCGAGCGCAGCAGCAGAGGCGATCATCTGCTGCAACTCACGAACGTTGCCAGGCCAGCGATGAGCCATCAAGGCGGCCACTGCGCATTGACTGAATGCCCGATCGGACGGCAGGAAGGAATTCGCAAGCAGCAGGATGTCCTCCTGACGTTCTCGCAGTGGCGGAACGGTCAGCTCGATTCCCTTCAGACGAAAATACAAGTCGTGACGAAACGCTTTGTCCGTGATCGCCTGCTCAAGATCCTGATGTGTCGCACTAATAACTCGAACGTTGACGCGAATCCCGTCTTCGCTTCCCACAGGCTGAACAATGCCTTCCTGAAGAACTCGCAAAAGTCGAGTCTGCACAGACGCAGGCATGTCACCGATCTCATCGAGAAACAATGTGCCGCCATCCGCGCGGCGAAACACTCCTTCACGAGCTCGATCTGCACCAGTGAAAGCGCCTTTGACGTGACCGAAAAGTTCACTCTCGACGAGGTTCTCAGAAACGGCCGCTGTGTTCACAGCAACAAATGGTTTTGACGCACGGGGACTTCTTTCATGCAATTCACGTGCAATCAGTTCCTTTCCAGTCCCGCTTTCGCCACGGATCAGCACGGACAGGTCTGTTTTGGCTGAACGTTCGATCTGCGTAAACAATCGCTGCATCGGCCGACTGGAACCGCGAATCGATCCAAACGTCGCACCACTCTCAGAAAGTTGCTGACGAAGCGTTTCCACCTGAGTTTGAAGACGCAGTCGATCTTCCGAGCGTTTGACGATGGCTCGCAGATGGTCGACATCAAAAGGCTTTGTTAAGAAATCGGCAGCGCCTTGGCGAATGCAATCAACAGCGAGACTGATCGAGTCGTTCGCCGTCACGACGATAATCTCGGGCAAAGGCGAGACTGGGGTTTCCCGCAGATTCGCCAGCACTGTCAGGCCGTCACATTTCGGCATATTAAGGTCCAGAAAGACCAGATCCGGAGCCTTCTTACGGATGTTTGCCAAAGCCTCATTGCCGTCAGAAGCTTCCAGAATTTCTCGGCCTGCCCCCTGCAACGCGCGAGACATCCCGTAGCGGGCAGCAGCTTCATCATCGGCCAGCAGAATCTTCATGAGACGGAATTTCACCAGGCAGCCCGATTTTCCTGTTCGACACCAATCCCTGCGGGGAAGAGGCCGCCGCTTGAATCACTATTGAGCAGGTCTATACTCTGCCGCTGTCAAAGGACAAAGTTTCTGTCTGAACTGTGATCAGCTCAGATTTGTTCGCACTATACGAAATAACAGAGGAATTACGATGGGTATTCGAAT
>JBIIIF010000390.1:0-4860 GCA_044235005.1 Planctomycetaceae bacterium
AAACAGTTGCTGAAGTATCCCATTCGACTCACGAGTCTGCGAAAGGCGAACAAGCTGGTCACCCGTTGACAAAGATTTTCGTTCTTTGATCCCGCCGGAAATCACGTCGATCCAGCCATCCCCCGGCCCTGTTGCGGCGATGCGCCAAGCCAATTCGTTCTTCGAAGGAACGCGAACGGATGGTGAATCAATTTTCAGCATCTCCGGAAGTTGCAAATCAATGGTCTGGTCAAGGACTGATTCAGCCGGATCGATTTCCACTGACAGCACGGCCTGCTCGCCAATTCGCAATGGTCGACGATCGAACCACGATTCCATTTGAACAAAGATCAGCAGCAGCGGGATCAGTCCCACAGCCATCGGACGCAGGAACTGAAACAGGTAGGCCGCGTTGGCGACCAGAATGCGGCCGCACGCGGTGAAGCTGGCACGCATGTCGTGCTGGAACATCAGCAGCTCCAGGGTTCGGGCGAGCAGTCTGTTTCGTGTTCTTCGTATCGCAGCGGGGTTTGAAGAGAAATGAAACAGCACGACAAGCACAATGGAAGCGACCAGAGACGCCGCGATCAGACCGGGCCAGGCCGATTGCAGCATGAACGGACGCATCAGCAGATCAAACAACCCGTTGATCACCAGGTCTAGACGCCACATCATTCGATGTATCCCAGGCCCTGCAGACGCTTGCGGACTTCTTCTTCAGATTGTGCCTGCTGCACTTCCGCTGCTGTCTTCTCAAGGATGTGAGTGATGAACTCATCGACCGAACTATAACCTGCCACTTGTGCGGCCTGTTTCAGCGTCGCATACAGATTGCGTTCGATCTTGATTCTTGGTTCAAACATAAATGGTGTCTCACTGTGTGTCGGGAAATCGCGAACTAGCCAGCGTCATGCTGCCCCCTCTCCCCCAGTTTTTTGCGGAGGCTGCGTGGCGTCACATGGCAGCATTCTCGCAAAAAATTGGGGGAGAGGGCCGGGGTGAGGGGGCTGTTTTCGAGCGATGCCATCCACGAAAGCCCCCTCATACGGCCTATCGGCCACCTTCTCCCCCGCGGGGAGAAGGGCTTCTTTTTCACACGGCATATTCTGATCACAAAACTACTTCGGTGAATCTCAGTCGTCAAACTGTGTGCTGTCCAGCTAGAGTAACGCCGTCCCTGTCATTGTTTCTGGAATGGGTGCATTGAAGGCCTTCAGAATGGTCGGTGCCAGATCTTCCAGTCGCGGTGCAGGCGACTCCAGTCTTCGGCTGCTGAGCAAAACGCCTGGAACGAACTGCGGATCGATGCAATGGTCTCCACTCCAGACATCAGTATTATCGAGGACCAGTTGTCGCGGAAAGCCGCCAAGGATCGTTTCCCATGAAGCACGATAGTTTCTGTTGTATCCGATCAGCAGATCCGGCGCGAGAGAAACATGGGGGCCGGAATAAATCTCTGTCGCGCGGAAGACTTTGGAGATGACAATTTCATCGTTTTCGGGATCTCGAATCTTGCCGAGCTTTTCAATGAGTTCTTCTTCCAGTTCGGCCGCCTCCGCAGCGTCAACGCAGCCAAATTTCTCCCGGCCTTTTCGATTCAGATAGAGCCCATTCAGGCCCAGACCAAACGCTCGTGTCCTGCTCCAGTCGACATCATGGAAATTGGACGCGCCCTGTCGAACTGGCGGTGAGTTTGTTCTCAGCAGGCCATTCTCCAGGAGCCAGGAATTGAGATTAAACTGCCGACGAAACGGCGCGAATCCATGGTCGGACATGACGATCAGCCATGTCTTTTCATCCAGCCGTTCCAGTGCCTTTCCAATGGCGTCGTCGACTTTCTTGTACAGCGATCGAATGAACTCGCCATGCGACGCCGCAAGTTCCGGTGTGAACAGTGGATGTTTGGGGTCGATCGCTCGCCAGAAGACATGGGAGCTTAAATCCAGTGTCGAGAAATAAAAGAACAGGAAGCCTTCGTTGAAGCGATTCAGTTCATGCTCGAAGAATCGCAGGCGTTCCTCATGCACAAACATGGCCTGTTGCTGATACTCATCGGCGTCCAGCACACCTGCTGTTAAAGCATGAGTATCCTCCACCATGCCCTGCGTGTAGTAATAGCCCAGTTCGCGAACCAGTTCCCTTGAGTAGTCAGGCGGAGTCGACAGAGGCAAAGACGGATTGGCGGGATCGATATTCATCGGAGAGACGTAGAGACCGAAAGGCCGATGCACGCTTTTCAGATAAAATCGACAGATACCGGAAGCCTCAATGACCTCAGGAATGAGCGGAAACTTTACGACAACCCAATCACTCCATTCCTTTTCCTTCAGAATCAACGTCTGATCCTGAATCACAATACGCACGACAGGATGTTCCGGGTCACGATAAATCGTGAGCGGAATCTGACTCTGTTCCTGATCTGCAGAGAACTCATTGATAGGCCCTCGCAACTGACATTCAAGGACATGATTGCGGACTGGTACGCGTTCGATCCTGCCACCGGAAACATCGCGAGTTCTCTCTTTGATGTTGTCCGTGAACCACGTAAATGTCCCGTAGCCGCCCTGCAAATCAGGCGTTCCCATTCCAGCCAGGGTTCTGGCCTCACCTTCAGTGGGCGGAAAGTTGGCCGGAATACGAAACACCGAACAGGGCACACCATGCTGTTCGAGTTCGTTCCAAAGTGTCGCGCCGTACCTGAGGCTTTTAAGAGTCGCTGTCGAAGTCGGCAGGACGAAGTTGCCGATCGTAATTGGCTTGCGACCCGGCACGATACGACTGATGGACTGATACGGCAGCATGGTCTCCGGATCTCGCGCAATGAAGTCGAAGATCCCATGGCCACCTGGATTCGTGCCGGAGATAAAGTTGGACCAGGCGACGGGGCTTTGAGGTGGATTGCTGGTGGCCAGAGAACTGAAGGAGCCCATTTCCATCAGGCGTTTACAATTGGGCAATGAACCGTCAGCGATAAACTGTTGCAGCAGAGCGTGATCCATACCATCCACGCCCAGCACCATTAAGCGGTTGATATCACTGCTGGGCCGAGCGACTTCGGGTTTGCCACAGCCCGACGCCAGCATCATGGCGCCTGTGGTTTGCAGGAAACGGCGACGTGAAGCAAGCCAGGTTTGAGAACGTTCGCGAGGCTTCATCGTGGCGATTCCGATCGAAGAGCACCAGAGTCCGAATGGGAGATCGAGGCGTCAGCGTTTAACGCGTTGCCAGGGGGTTGGCTTGTGGACTTTCGATTATCAAACGTCCAGGGCTTTCCATCAAAGTAAGCCGGCAGCGGGACACCGAACAGCGTCAAAATTGTCGGTGCGAAATCCATGATGGATGGAGTCAGGTTCTGGGTTAACGGACGATTGCAAAGCAGCATGCCGGGTACAAGAGCCGGATCGACGCAATGATCACCGCTCCACGGTCGATCATTGTCGCGAAATACCGGGCCATCGCATCGCCCCACGGCATTCTCCCACGAAGCACGGTATCCCTTTTCGTATCCAACGATCACATCAGGGCCGTTGGATACATAGGGGCCACTGAATTCCTGGTGACAATCATGAACCTTAAAGACCGCCTGACATTTTCGATCCGGATCCTGAAGTCCCGTCAATTTGCCAATAATTTCCTGACGCAATGCGGAGGACTCTGAAGGCGGCACAATTCCTTTCGACTCGCGACCTGTCTGATTAATGTAGATCCCGGTGAGTCCGAAGGCATACGCTTTGGTTTTGCTCCAGTCGACTCCGTCGAAGTATTCCCCTGCCGAGCCGGCAGTGTCTTTGACCGTCAAATAACCGTTTTCTCTGAGCCATGCGTTCAGATTCACACCACGACTGAAATCACAGAAGCCATGATCGGAGATGACAAAAAGATAGTCATCATCTTTGACTTCCTTTTTAACTCGTCCGATCAGTTCATCCATGCGAACGTACATATCGTCAATTACATTTCGATGCTTCAGAGTATCACGTCCTCGATTGGCCGGATGATCAGCCACGTCGTGACGCCAGAACATATGTTGAATTCGGTCGGGGCCATCGAAAACGCACACCGTCAGACCTCGCTGCATTCGGCGTAAGGAATCAAACAGCATCCGTTCTCGCTCATCGTGAATCGCCCAGGCCTGTTCGAGGAAGGCTTCTTCGCCAACGACACCCGAGTTCAGGCCCCAGGTATCTTCCGCGAGGCCCAGAGTTCCGAAGGAGTCGTGCAGTTTTGCCAGATACATGGAAAAATACAGCGGGTGAGAAATTGGCATCGCTGGACGTTCCGGATCCAGATGAATCGGCGACACGTACAGTCGAAAATGAGGAACCAATGACTCCAGGCGAAGTTTGCACAACCCGCGAACCTTCGTAAACCAGCCAATGCGATATTCAATACGCAGCCAATCGGACTCCTTATGCAAAGGCACGAGGATTTTCTCGGAACCGTTTCGAACTTCGATCGATTGCTGCCGTTCGAGCACTCGAATGTTCAAGACTGTTTGAAAGTCAGTCGGCTCTGCACTCATGGGTTTCGGTGGACCCGGCAGATAAGCCTGAATACGATCGCCGTTGCGGTTCACAAGGATGCGAAGTCCGCCTGTTGTGGCACGAGCTTCTTCCGGATCGGTTGTGAACAAGGTAAACGATCCCTGCGTTCCTCGCAGATCGGGTGTACACATGGCAGAAAGAGACAGGCCGAAAAAACGTTCCGGCGGGAACGTGATTGGCACTCGCAAGATGGTGCTGAAGGTGCCGTAATCCCCCAGGATTTTCCAGAACGGCTGGCTCTTACGCAGCAGTCGCACAGTGGTTTTGTTGCCGAACCATTTTCGCCAGCCTGTGGCTTGTCCTTCGATGATTCGAGCGGACGAAAGTTCCGGAAGAT
>JBIIIF010000391.1:0-4846 GCA_044235005.1 Planctomycetaceae bacterium
CGCGAAGCCAATCATCTTTCGTGTAAAGTGCCGATAGAACTCCTGCTCGCGATTCAGCAAAGCCTGTTTAAGTCCTTCCGGCCCAACGACTTTCTCGCCCGACGGCAGCTCACCTGCTGCATCAATGATCAATCCCTGCTCAGAATCCCGCCAACGGCCGATGGCATCATAGTTTTCCAGACAAAATCCCAGCGGATCCATCGTCTGATGGCAGGCCGCACATTCCGGCTGAACTCGATGACGTTCAAGTCGTTCACGCATTGTGAGTGGCTGGTTCGGATCACTGCTGGCATCAATCGAAGGAATACCGGCCGGTGGAGGTGAGACATAGGTGCCAAGCAATTGATGCATGATCCACTTTCCACGAAGAACCGGGCTGGTGCGGTGTCCATATGAGACAGCCGTCAGCACTCCTCCCAGAGTGACCACGCCACCTCTGCGGCGATCGTTGAGCGAGACGATCTGCCACGAAGCTTCCGGTGCCAGATCCATGCCATAATGCTGGGCCAGCCGGCCGTTAATCACGATCCAGTCGCTGTCAATCAAGTCTTGCAGCGAGCGGTCATCCTGAAAAACGCGGGTGACATAGCGAATGGCTTCTTCACGCAGATCATCACTCAACTGCGGAGAAAACTCCGGAAAGATCTTCGCATCCGGCTGTCGATCTGATTTCCCCTGCAGAGCCAGCCATTGCAGACCAAACGCCTCACCAAGACCACGTGCACGGGGATCCTTCAGCATTCTGTGGACCTGCTCACGCAACACCTCATCCGTGTAAATTGCCCGGGAATCAGCAACAGCCATTAACTCGTCATCCGGCAGCGAGGACCACAGAAACAAGGCTAGTCGAGTCACCAACTGATGCGGATTCAGTCGCTGAATTTCGGCACCACCCGGTTCCGCTTCCACGATAAACAGGAAGTGGGGAGATACGAGGACAGCCTGAAGCGTCTCTGTGATGGCAGGCAAAAAAGAATTTCCGTTCTCGAGGGAATGCCGAAATAGCTTTTCCAGAGCATCGATCTCGAGGTCTTCAACAGGGCGACGCCAGGCTCGCCGCGCAAACGTGGTAAGGATCTGCCGTGCGGCTTCTGCATCACTTTGTGTCGACTCGGGATCCAGCGACTGCGGAGCCACCGTCAGAATCCGCCGCTGGGAGAGATCAGACTGGCCAAGGTCAAGCGTGAGGGCTCGTTCGACTGCTCCGCCAGCCGCTCGCAGATAAGTCTCCACATGGGACGTGGACGTAAAGAGGACATCTCCCACCGTGTCAAAACCTTCGCCGCCGGAGCCATCCTGAGGAGGAATCTCCGACTCTGTCAGGGAGGCTCCCAGCAGGTCACGTATCGCGTTTGAGTATTCGGTTCTGTTCAGTCGGCGACTGAAAACATGTCCCGGAAACTGCCGCTGATTTTCCTCCGTCGCCAGTTCTTCACAAAAGGCAGATCGGGGTCTTGATTCCGCCCATTGTTCAACCAGCATGATCTCGGCCTCCGTCAGCTGCGGGTGACCGGGTGGAGGCATTTCTTTTCGATGAATTCGCGCAGCCACCTGCTCCCAGACAAACCCGTCTTCCGCAGCTTTCTCTCCACTGAGGTACTTTGCGAGGCTCAGGCCACCCTCAGTCTGCTGATCGTTGTGGCATTTCGAGCAGCGGTTTTCCAGCACGGGACGGATCTGTTCGTCATAACGAGTCATCCAGTGAACCGCATTCAGGTCTGCCTGAGCATGGCGAAAAGCATCGTGTGCTCGATCATATTCTGGCGACGACTGACACAGGCTGTAGTGATTGATCGAATCGTTTGCGAGACTCGTTTGCCACGGCTGATAAGTCTCCGACTTGACTCCCTCTCGGATCATAATCGACTCCAACAGAGCCGCACTTCGTAAGTTGTCAGGAGATTCCGGGCTCGCCGCCACTTCGGAAAACAGGATCAGAGCTTTGTCGAGGTCCTGCTGTTCACGCAGGCATTCGGCCGTGCGCAGTTTTGCAAGCCACTGCAGGTCACGAGGCACCGTATTATCAACCGACAAGGCTTCGTAGGCGTCCCGGGCTTCGGTAAACTGTCTGGCCATCAACTTCTCGCCGGCATCCCTGAATCGGGTTTCACGATCTGGCGCCGTGGGATGCTGAAACCAGGCATGGGACAAGATCTCTTCTGCAGTCAGTGTCCTGTCGAATACTGCAAACTCGTCCATCTCAAAGCGCACAGATCCAAGCCCGTTGCCCACGTAACCGATTCGCAGTTTGCTGTGAGACTTTGCCGGAAAGAAATCACCGGCATAAGGAGTTTGCCCTGACAGAACGCCATTGATGAAGAGACGCACATCCTGACCGTCCCACGTGCAAGCCACGTGGGTCCAGACGTTCGGCGGCACCCGGCTCATGGAAGCAACACCAACGGGCGGCTGAGGTTTCGGACGGCCAATTTCGAAGACCAATGAATTGCAGGGATAAAGCATCACCAGACGCCATCCGACCCAGACGCCATCTCCGACCGCGACAACCGTTCCTTCAGACTCTGTGTTACCGCCGTACAGCATTCCCCCACCAAGGTGACGGACCCACGTTTCCACACTGAAACTTCGATTTTCCACCTGATGCGGACGTGATTCGAGTGGCATCTGGTCCAGGCGGATTGCTCGTTTTCCCGGCCAGCGTCCTTCGACCATGCGGAAAGATGGCTCACCAGGTGCTGTTTCTGTGGCGGCAATTGTCAGATTGTTCCGCCATCCCGTCGGACTCCTGAAGTGCCCCTCAGAACTTTGCAGATCCTGAAACAAGTAATACCGATTAAGCGCGGGATCGCCGAGAATTCGTTGACGATGGGCCTGCCACTCCGTCGCGAAGCGCCCCGTCGTCGGGAACTCTGCCGACCTGAGTTGCGACCACACGATCCAACTTCCAGCCACCGCGACCAGTACGACAACCAGTGAAATTCGTTGTTTGCGATTCAAGGCTGGAGTGCTCGCCAATGTTTGACCCATTTGTCACGAAAGATGTCTCGAGTCTGCATGTGCAGAGCAATGATGCGGGACTCGGCCTCACTGTCCAGCGAACCCTGGTATGGCACGAGTACCTGACATTGGCGTACACCAGCCACGCTGCTGGTTCTTCGCGGTTTGTCTCCGAACCGCGACTTCAGTAATTGCCCAAGGTCTTTGGGCGTCGTCGCTGCGTTCTCGTATTCTCGCGCGTTAACGGGATCACCATCGTCGAAGAACAGGGAGAACACCATTATCGCGGATGCGGTTTCGTTCATCTTCATCTTAGCCACGATGCACGGCCAATCCTCGGTCTGGCTTTGGCCATCCGCCACACGCCTGTTTGTCACAGTCCAGCCGAGCGCCTGATAGCAGACCGTCAGATCATGCCAATGCTTGAAGTTCGCCTGATCCAGGGTCACCGTGCTGTTCAAGGCTCCGTTCGCAAAGTTCCAACGATGAGTCCACCAGAACTGACCCTGCGGAAGTTGCTCCGGAGACTGCACATCGAACCCTGTGTTACTCCATTCGCCGATCTGTTGTGGCAGCGAATCTCGCGAAAGCGACAGGTCGCCTCGTTCAGGCCCTGGCGGCTTGTTTTCCTCAGACCGGTTAGTCATCACCTGAGTGAAGACAGTCCCGACGATCACCGCCAGGAGCCAATATCCGACCCTTGTCTTGCCGGGCTGAGCAGACTTTGCGGTTGTATCGACGGCTTGAACGACCTGTTGAGTCATTTCGAAGAGGTGGAGGACTTTCCGGAAGCCCGAGCCATCGCAACTCTGGAGTCTTCCTCAACCATCAGCCAGATCAATTGCTCGAACGATACCGTCCGGGCCCACGCGAGTTGGCGTTCCGCCTTGGCCGGGTTCCCCAATAGCTCATGAGCATCCGCCGGACGCTGGAAGCGTTCGTCGATCTTCACATGATCCTGCCAGTTCAGGCCGACATGACTGAAGGCGACTTCCAGAAGCTCGCGGATTGTGTGCGATTCCCCAGTGGCGAGCACATAATCATCCGCCCTGTCCTGCTGCAGCATCAGCCACATGGCCTGCACAAAATCTTTGGCATAACCCCAGTCACGGGCAGAATCGAGATCTCCAAGACTCACCGACTTCTGTAATCCGGCCTTAATCCGCGCGGCGGCCAGAGTCACCTTGCGAGTCACGAAGTTCTCACCTCGCCGCGGACTTTCATGGTTGTAACAGATGGCGTTGCAGAAAAAGAGACCGTGCGCTTCGCGATAAATCTTTGTCATCTGGGTGGCGAAGGCCTTGGCACAGCCGTACGGCGAATTCGGATTGATGGGCGTTGATTCATCCTGAGGACTCACCGTCGGTGTGCCGAAAATTTCGCGGCTGCTGGCATGCAGAAACTTCGGAGGACTTGGGAGATCTCGCAGGATTTCCATAATCCTGAGACTTCCCATTGCGGTCAGATCACAGGTGCTTTCCGGGATTTCAAAGCTGAGTCCCACGTGAGATTGGCCAGCCAGGTGATAGAACTCGGTCGGCTGCACTTTGTTGATGATGCGGCGGATGGTGGTTGTGTCGGAGAGGTCTGCATAGTGCAGGAACAGCTTCTTCTCATAAACGTTATCGTCGCCATAAAACGACTGCAGACGGGCTCGTTCGAGCGTACTGCTGCGGCGCACGATGCCGTGAACTTCGTAGCCTTTTTCGAGCAGAAGTTCGGTCAGGTAGGAACCATCCTGACCTGTGATTCCAGTAATGAGTGCGATCATGAGATAAAAAGCAGGTGCTTAGAGCTTGGTTGAGTCGCAGGTTAAAAAAGCAGGTGCTTGGTGCTTGGTGCTTGGTGCTTGGTCAAAAAACAGGTGCCGGGGGCCTGGTTGAAAAAG
>JBIIIF010000159.1:0-16701 GCA_044235005.1 Planctomycetaceae bacterium
CTCAGGTTTCAAATTTGAAATGCGCGAAACGCCCGACTACTTCTTGGCAGGCGCAGGAGCTGTTTTGCCCTTTGGCAGGATCGCTGTCAGTTCTTCGTTTGGACGAGGAATGACTTCGACGCTGATCACAGTGCCCAGCTTTGCGGCTGCAGCAGCACCGGCGTCGATTGCAGCTTTAACAGCCGCGACGTCACCGACGATAAATGCAGTGACCAGACCGCTGCCGATCTTGTCCCATGAAACGAGCTGCACATTGGCAGCCTTCAGCATTGAATCGATGGCTTCGACCATGCAGACGAAGCCCTTCGTTTCAATCATTCCCAACGCATCCGTTGATTTTGCCATTTTCGCTACTCCGCCATTGTCGCCTGCATCATGCAGCAACAGGGCCAAAAAAAGACTGCCGCAGTCATTGCGACGGGGTGTTCAGTTCGCAGTTTTCAGTGTTCAGTTTTCAGTATTCAGTGGAAACGCAGCAATGCGGCTTACTGAACACTGAAAACTGAACACGGAACACCTCAAACCCTAATGTTGACACTTACACAACTCTGGTTTCACCAGTTCAACCTTTGAGGCCTTCTCCAGGTTACAGGCATTGCCCTCATCGGTATCCAGATGAACTTCCAGTTTGATTCCCTTGCCAGCTCGCACCGCAAGATCTTCCAGAACGGTCGTGCAGCCCTCGGATTCAATGCGAAGGTGCATGTGATCGCCGTCTTTGACGCTGTAATATTCGAGATCTTCCGGGCCCATGTGAACATGCCGCATCGCGCGGATGACACCTTGTTTCAGTTCGACAACTCCGTTCGGACCAACCAGAACGCAGCCTGGAGTTCCTTTCACGTCGCCGCTGACTCGAACAGGCAAATCAATGCCCAGTGAGATTCCGTCGGTAAATGCCAGCTCAACCTGTGAGTCCGGGCGAGTAGGCCCCAGTACGCGCACGCTTGGCAGCATTCTTCGCCGAGGCCCCACAACGGCGACTGTTTCTTTGGCGGCGTAATAGCCATCCTGATAAAGATTCTTTTCCGGGGTCAGCTTTGCACCTGAGCCAAAAAGAATCTCAACGTGTTCCTGAGTCAGATGCACGTGTCGCGCGGAAATGTTCACAAGCAGCGGATTGCGTTTTGCAGTTACAGGAGCCGGTGCGGACGTTTCCGCAGGAGCCGCTGAACGCAGAATGGGAATTCCACCGGCAGCATCTTCGGCCGGGCGAACTCCGAGGTGCCGATTCAGCACATCGCGAACCACTCGTTCCACGTCGGCAGGGTTTAATGTCGCAGTCACTGTTGCTCCACTCCGGTCTTCAGCACTCAAGTTTTCTCATTCAGCAAAGTCAGCCGAACGTTCGAGTCAACGCTGAACCCAAATCCTGAAAACTTATGTTCTGACAATTTCCGTCTTTAGTCCCGCTGACTCGATCACGTGACGCCATTCATCCGACATTCCATTGTCTGTCACTATTTCGTCCACATCACTCAGCGGGCACAAATGCGATAGTGCTCTTTGTCCAAACTTACTGCTATCGGCCACCAAAGTGACACGATCTGCAGCACGAATCATCTGTCGCTCCGTCTCCACCAAAAGCGCGTTGCTATTAAACAGTCCATCTGCAGTAATCCCGCCAGTACTCATCACCAGGCGAGACGCATGCATTTTCTTTAACGCCTCAACAGACTGCTCCCCGAGAGCCACTCCGGTCCTTGGGTAGACATATCCGCCGATAAAAATCAGTTCGATCTCCGGACGATTCATCAATAAGGAAGCAATCGGCAAGGAGTTGGTCAGCACCTGCAATGTTTTTCCAGTCAGGTGTCGAGCGACCTCCAAAGTCGTCGTTCCGCCGTCGAGCAGGACTGTTTCGCCAGGGGCAATCAGATCTGCTGTTCGTCGAGCAATCAGTTGTTTCTCCTGAGAAGCCCGGCTTCGTCGTGAATCAAAGTCAGACAGGGAATCGCCAAGGTAGGAGGCTCCTCCTCGAGTTCTTTGGATTTGCCCTGAACTGTCAAGATATTCCAAATCCCGTCGAATCGTTGATTCGCTGGCCCCAACTTCCGCCACAAGCCGTTGTAGTGAAACAAAGCCCGATTCTTCGGCGATCTGAAGGATTCTTGATCGGCGTTCGTCCACAATCATCGGTTTTCCGCCAACATTGATCAGATTCATTCACTTAATATGGTGCCATCGGGATTAATTTTCAATCAAAACCTGTCACTAAGTGAATGGAAATGATTGTTTTGTTTTTATTCTTCGCTTTTTAGCCATTCTTCGTGACCGGAAATATTGACGATCCATCCCGCCGTTTGAGGTCGTGGACGAGGCTACGAGTCCCCTTCAAGATCAAGGGGCCCGTCCGCATCGCCTCTTCGTTGTTCGACCTGCAAAATCTTCCGATCAACTTCTTCATCGGTCTTTTCGAGGCTTCATTTCAATTTGGCAGAAACCGCGCCCTACAGGTGCGTTCGCCGGTTATGGGGATCCTGAGGATCCCGCAGAGTTGACTTTCGAGAGACTACTGAACGGATGTTCTGACACACTTTGACTCGGTGGACCGAGGGGGCTAAGATGACCCTTATAGGCGTCGTCACGGTGGCGGCTGAATTGCTTGATTGCAGCGCTGTAGAACCGGGCGAGTTATGACGCAGCACAACGTCAGCGACCTGGCCGAGCAACTGACGACGACGGCACATGTTCCGTTGTCCGAGCGTCCGCTCGTGGCCGAAGACGAACGGACGGTGATCACCGTTCCCGAGCAGTCTCGCGTTGACGCGCGGAATGAAATGACCCCCGTCGGTGAGTCCTATCGACAGCGGCTGTTTCCGGCGATTGGTCAGTTTGACGGCGACGAAGCCGGAATTCGGCTGGCCCATTTCGAGATTACCTCGCGGCTGGGTTCCGGAGGCATGGGGGCCGTTTTCAAGGCCACGGATCTGGAACTGGCTCGCGATGTGGCATTGAAGATTCTGCATCCCGGGTCATCCCAGGATGTGTCCATGATTTCTCGCTTTCGTAACGAAGCCCGTGCGTGTGCACAGTTGAACCACGACAACATTGCCCGAGTTTTCTATGCCGGAAGTCAGGATGGGCTTTATTTTATTGCCTACGAGTATGCCAGCGGTAAGACAATTCGTGATCTGATTATTGAGCGAGGCCAGCTAAGCGTTGAAGATACGGTCAACTATGCCATTCAGGTGACATTGGCGCTGAACCATATTGCGGCCGCCGGGATCGTTCATCGCGACATTAAACCGTCCAACATCATGCTCACAAACACCGGGCGAGTGAAGGTGGTGGATCTTGGGCTGGCACGGCGCGATACGACTGATTCGATCGGCGACATCACAGTGGCCGGCACGACGCTGGGAACGTTCGACTATATCTCTCCCGAACAGGCTCGTGATCCTCGCAATGCTGACATCCGCAGCGATATCTACTCACTCGGCTGCACGATGTACCACATGCTGACGGGGCAAGCACCGTATCCGGAAGGGACAGCGCTTCAGAAACTTCTTGATCATCAGGGGAAATCTCCACCCGATCCGCGTCAATTGAACCCCGGTGTTCCGCCGGAGCTTTCAGCAATCCTTCGAAAGATGATGGCGAACAGCCCGGAGCATCGTTACGCGGTGCCGGGGTTGCTGTTGAATGACCTGATCCAGATGGCCGCACGGCTGGGACTTCGCAGCATTCCGGCCGAAGGTATTGTCTGGCGAAAAATGAATCCTGGCTCTGATCGGCAGCCATTGGGAGCGGTCTGGGTTCTTGTCTCCGTCGCCCTGATTTGCATGACGGCCATTTTCCTGCAGCGGTCATCGCAGTCGGAGAAGTTGGCTGACTCCCTGGTCAATGATCTCGATGCGCCCGGGGTTCAGGTGAATCCGGATGAATATGAAACAGGCTCGACCGATCTGGTTTCGACGGCAGCAGAGCTGTCTGCCGGTGCGAACGCCACCTCGGGTTTAGACGAGCCGGGAACTCTCGAAGCGAGAACGACTGTCCCGGGGTTAACGACAGGCTCAGTTGCGTCGCTGCTGAGTTCATCAGCGCGGAAGCCGACTCCGATGTTACCAACGACCGGGCCTGTGAGTTCATCGTTTCTCGATGTGGTACTGGCTCAGCCAGCCACCAATGTCTCTCAGAATCAGATTGTGTCTGAGCAGTCGAATCCGTTTATTCTGCAGGGGTCCGACGGAAATGTGCGTTCGTTTCAAACCTTGAAAGCCGCTGTTGCCGATGCGCGGTCGGGCGACGTTGTGCTTTTGCGGTATAACGGGTTTCCTGACGATTTGACAGCACAGCCCCCCGTGCGAATCGTGGGGATGAACCTGATCATTCGCGCGGCGGATGGATTCAGACCGACGCTTGAATTCGATGGTGTGTCTGAAGGAGCAGTCTCGCCCGGGCGAATGTTTAATCTTCGCAGTCAGGGTTCGCTGACGATGCGCGATATTGATCTGCGGCTGGTTGTGCGTGACGACCTCAATGCGGACCGCTGGAGTTTGTTTCATTGCGAAGGTTCGAATCGCGTTAGCCTTGAGAATGTCTCTATTGAATGCATCAATCCCGACAGGCAGCCCACTTCGATATTTGAAATGGCTGATGAAACAACGGGACCGATCGACAATGCGGTCGGGGCCGAATCAGACTTCAGTCTGACGCGAGTGATCTGCCGAGCGGATGCTGATGCATTTCGCATCGCCTGTCAGCCTCGTGGTCGTATTCAGCTCAAGGACTGTGGCTTTGCACTGAACGGATCGTTGATGGCGCTGCGAGGAGATTCCTCAATGCAGCCAACTCGAGGCGCTCTGGAAGTCTTCTTTGATCATGTGACCTGCATCCATGCGGCTCCGATGATTCATATGAACGATGGAAACGAACAGAAAGGGGCAGCTCAACGGACGCTTCCCCGGCTTTCAATTCGTAGTGAAGCGTCAGTCTTTGCCGGGATCGGGATGGATGCGAAACTCCTGGCTTCGGAAGGGAATTTCTTTCTCGAAGATATCGAATCGCTCGTGACGTGGAATGGCTTCACCAATCTGTACGACGGTTACAGCGTGTTCTGGGATATTGAATCATCCGCGCTGGATTACTCCAGTCGACGACTGGACTTCAGTCAGTGGAACCAGTTCTGGACGAACCGTGCGGACAGTGAAGACACGAACAGTTCTGTCATGCCACCATTGGCGTGGCAGAGACCAGTCTGGCGGAGTTCCAGTACCAAGCTTTCATTACCGGAAATGACTCCGTCGGCTTTTGAACTGGACGCGGCCTTGTTCAACTCGGGACCGCTCAGTCTTCCGAAAGCTCGTGACGGACTGGTGCCGGGAGTGAATGCTCAGGGGCTTCCGCCGTTTCCTCGAGGCATCTCGGCAGGTTCTGTGCGTCCGGCCGCGACTGTTGATTCGGCCACGCCCTCTGTCGAATCGTCAAGTCCCACTGCAGACTCCAATCGCGCAGTTCTGACCCAGCCGACGGGTGTTGGTCTTCCCTAGGACGCAGTGAACAGCCCCTTATCGGCAGCAGCCTCAATACTCTGCTTCTGCTGGTGGTTCGCATCGGAGCGGCAGCAAAGCGTCTGCAGAATTCATCGGCCAGGCTCTGCACTTGTCGACCTGCGCCTTCGCCATGGTTGCATCGGAAGTGAGGAAGCCGAGACTGTTTCCATTTTTTGGCGTGCGCTGCGGTTGTCCCGCTGCGGGATTCCACACTAAGCTTCCCCGTCGGCTCCCACCGGCTTTCTTAATGATCACTCGCCAGCAGCGATACCCGTGAGTTGACGGAGAAGTTGACCAGCTATGTCAGGAAACCCTAACGAAGTGGAAGCATCCAGGGCAAACACGTCAGCGAATGACGGTTTTCGGACTGCCGCAGATCCGAACGAGACCGGCTGGCCAAAGGGAATCCCGTATATTATCGGTAATGAAACCTGTGAGCGATTCAGCTTCTATGGCATGAAGGCCATTCTGCAGGCCCATCTGACGATTCTGTTTGCGGCGTCCGGACTGGCATCGGAAGTTGCGGCTTCAAACGCGCAGCATATGGGCCATCTCTTTATGGCGGCGGTGTATGCAACACCGATGATTGGGGCGATCGTTGCTGACAGACTGCTGGGCAAGTATCGAACAATCATGTGGCTGTCCCTGGTCTACTGCGCTGGTCATGCGGTGCTGGCCGTCGCTGAGAACTCCATTGGCGGAATGTCTCTGGGGCTGGGTTTGATCGCGGTGGGTTCGGGTGGTATTAAGCCGTGTGTCTCTGCGAATGTTGGAGATCAGTTCGGAGCGGGCAATAGAAACCTTGTCGAAAAAGTGTTTCAGTGGTTCTACTTCAGCATCAACTTTGGATCGTTCTTTTCGACGCTGATTATTCCTCTGTTGAATCGATACTACGGTCCCAGTGTTGCGTTTGGTTTGCCCGGGATTCTGATGTTCATCGCCACGATCATGTTCTGGCTTGGACGCAGGAAGTTTGTGCATGTTCCGCCAAGTCCGGGAGGAAAGCTGGGACTACTTGATACGGTAAGTTCGCTGCTGTTGTTTCTTGGATTTATCGGTATCCCGATGTTCTTCCTGGATATTCTCGGCGTACCGGTTTCGCTCGGGGCGATGATCGCCAGTTTGATTGGCGGTTATGTTGTGTTCCGTTATCGGCAGGCGCTGAAGGAAGACCCTGGGTTTCTGGCGATCATCATCCATTCCGTGCAGGCGACGATCAGTGGTCAGAATAAGCAGGCCGTTGCTGCTGCAGAGCCGAATGCCGACGCCATTCATCGTAATCCCTTTTTTGCCTCAGCGGCTCGCCGGTACGGGAGTGAAGTGGCAGAAGGTCCGCTGGCGGTCCTCAGAATCATCAGCGTCTTCTTTCTTGTCAGCGTCTTCTGGGCTTTGTTTGATCAGCATGCCACAAGCTGGGTGCGTCAGGCTCAGAAGATGGACCTGATGGTCTGGGGTGTCGAACTCGATCCAAGCCAGATTTCGTCAATGAACGCATTGATGGTGATGCTGCTGATTCCGCTCAATAATATGTTCTTCTACAAGTGGATTGAGGCACTGGGATTCAAGCTGACTCCGCTGCGGAAAATGACCATTGGGATGGGAACTGCCAGTTTGGCTTTTGCGTCGGCCGCGATTCTGCAATTGCTGATCGACCAGGCAGGAGCTGGAAAGATTCCGGTGCTTTGGCAGGTCGTGCAGTATCTGATCATGACGCAGGCCGAAGTCATGGTTTCGATCACAGGTCTGGAGTTTGCCTACACGCAGGCTCCGAAGTCGATGAAATCAACCGTCATGGGATTCTGGTTGCTGTCGGTTTCTTTGGGCAACATTCTTGTGGCGTTCCTTAGTACTTTTGAAAGCCTGTCGTTGCAGAACTTCTTCTGGGTCTTCACGGCTCTGATGGCACTGGCCTCCGTTTTGTTTGCCCTGTTTGCCCTCGTCTATCAGTATCGTGACTATTCAAAGAACGGTTGATGCAGATCATCCCCGTCATTGATATTCGCAAAGGAGTCGCCGTACGAGCCGTGGCGGGGGAACGAGGGCGTTATCAGCCCGTTTCAAGCCGCCTCACAAACAGCGTTGAGCCTGCCGAAGTGCTTCGAGCGCTTCGGCAGGAGTTTCATTGCGACACTTGCTACGTTGCCGATCTGGATGCTATCGAACGTGGCAGTCGGAATCGTTGTACTCTGGCCGAGATGGCTCGGACGGGAGTCCGATTGATTGTCGATGCCGGAGTCGTTTCTCCTGAAGATGTCCATGAACTTCAGGACTGCGGCGCGAGTCAGATTGTTCTGGCGTCGGAGTCGTTGCCGCGAATCGATCAGCTTCGGTCGTTCGTCGAGCTGTTCGGTTCGAAATCGCTGGTGTTCAGTGTTGATCTGAAGCATGAGCAGCTTCGATTGGCCGATCCACAATACTCATCTACGAATCCGGAAGAGCTTCTCGCTCGCATTGTGGAAGCGGGAATTGAGCAGATCATTGTGCTGGACCTGGCGGCTGTTGGCACCGGAACCGGAATACCGACTTTGTCGCTGTGCCAACAGGCGAAAAGTTGCTGGCCTCATCTGCGAATCATTTCTGGCGGCGGTGTGTATTCTCGCACATGCATTTTGAAGGCTCAGGCTGCTGAGCTTGATGGCCTGCTGATCGCCTCAGCTTTGCACGACGGTCGATTGACTGCCGATGATATTGCGGCGATCCGCTCTGTGGGCGCAGGAGACAACATGCAGTAAAACGCGGAGATGGAACTTCGCACATTTGCTCAACGTGTTTTGTACTCCGACCAGTTGGAAGCGAAGGTTCGTCGCATCGATGAACCTTTGACCGATGAACGGCCCGGGAACGCTGTGCGCGTCCAGACGCCCACGCGGCCGACGAACCTTCAGTTTGCTGCTCGCCGGACTGCGCCAGCGATGCCGAAGTCTGAGTCGCTCAAGGACCCCAAAAAGCGTGCCATCGCGCATCATGTGATGGCCAATCATGAGCTGCAGGCATTGGAGGTCATGGCGATGGTGTTGCTGGCGTTCCCTGACGCGCCGTCAAGCTTTCGCATGGGCATGGCGCGAATTATGCTGGACGAGCAGCGGCATACTCGCATGCATGCTCAGCGATGCCTGGAACTGGGGCTGAGCTTTGGGGATCTGCCGGTGAATGGCTGGATCTGGAGCAAAGCTCAGGAGTACCAGACGACTTTGGAATACGTGGCCGGGCTTCCTCTGGTTTTTGAGGGTGCGAATCTGGATCACACTGTAGAGTTTGAGCAATACTTTATGGCGGCCGGAGATCGTCGCAGTGCGGCGATTATGCGAGCCATTCACAAGGACGAAATTCACCACGTGGAATTTGGTCTGCAATGGCTGCGGAGCTTCAAGAACCCGGAAGACTCCGACTGGGATGCCTGGATTGCCGCCCTGCACTGGCCCATTCGCCCTTCGAAAGCTCGCGGGGAATTGTTTCAAAGTGAAGCTCGTCGGCAGGCGGGTTTGACAGATGAGTTTATAGAGCGATTGCAGGCGTTTGAGGAATAGTCCGTGGGAAATGACGCAACTGATGATGAATGATCACGCGACTCTTTACTTTTGAATGCGTGACGCACGCATGCTCTGATCACTTCATTCAGGATCTTCGGCGTGACACCCAAAAACGCCTATCCCAACCGAGCGATCGCATGCACTGCTTCAACGGCAGCGTTGATCTCGTTGTCAGTGGTGAAAACTCCCGGACTCAGGCGCACTGCCCCGCCTTTTTCAAACGTCCCCAGTGTTCGATGCGCCAACGGTGCACAGTGCAGCCCGGCTCGACATCGAATCCGAAATGACTGATCCAGAATCATTGCGACTTCTCGACAGTCCTGATTATGAATATTGAAGGTCACGATGCCCACGTTCGGGGTCTGCGTCGGCGACAGCAACTCGACTCCCGGGATTTCCTGAAGTCCATCCATAAGCCGTTGAGTCAATGCCTGAATCTTCTCGTGAATGCGATCGACGGACTCATTGATAATCCATTCAACTCCGACACTGAGTCCGGCAATGCCGGGGACGTTAGCATTGCCGCTTTCATAACGTGAGGGCATTTCGAGAGGCTGCTCCAGGAGTTCACTGCTGGTTCCTGTGCCACCGTAACGGAGCGGACGCAGCGAGTTTTCCAGGCCACTTCCGATGCACAGAATCCCGGTTCCCAATGGGCCTAGCAATCCTTTGTGTCCGGCCGTTGCCAGAAAGTCAACACCCATTTCCTTCATCGAAATCGGCACGTGGCCAGCGGTCTGAGCGGCATCCAGCAGGACAGCCGCTCCAGCCTTGTGAGCAATCCGAATCAGATCATGAACGGGCTGTATTGTTCCCGTAACATTTGATGCGTGAGTAATGACAACGAGACGAGTCGGCTGTGATGAAACCAGTGCTGCGAATTGTTCGACATCGATCAGACTACTCGCAGGGTCAAAGTCTGCCAGTTCCACTGTGATGCCACGCTGCTTGATTTCCTGCAGAGGTCGCAGGACTGAGTTGTGATCGATTCGTGTTGCCACGACATGATCTCCGGCGTTCAGAAAACCCTGGAGAACCAGATTCAAACTGTCGGTGCAGTTCAGCGTATAGATAATTCGCGATGGTGAAGTGAGGCCCAGTAACTGAGCCAGTCTTGAGCGGCCCAGATCAATCATCCGCCCCGTCTCGTCGGTTCCCTCATGGCTGCCTCGTCCGGCGGCCATTCCGTTCCGCAGCCAGTCATTGACGGCGGTATAAACATATTCGGGCTTGGGAAAACTAGTGGCCGCATTATCGAGATACATTTCAGCGACTTGCTGCAGTGCAGCCTTGAGGGACTCGGTATGATGTATTTGATGAACACTCACAATATAGTCGAGTGCGGGATTCTGCGTAAGAGCCAGAGAATGGCATTGCTCAGTGTTGAAACACTTGCAGGAGACTGTTAATAACAAAATCAATACAGGCGCTCGGAGATCAATTAGGTCATTCGGTCAGCCTTAGTGCAAGTGGCTACAATGACGTAGTGCATTCATTTTCACATTATGAAAACACAAAGGTAAGGAACAAACAACATGGCAAAACGTGCAGCAGCAAAAGGTGGAGTTGTTATCTCTCAGGAGATCTTTAATCTGGTGAAGAACAATAACTCGATTAAAGGTCCGGAAGTCGTTACAGCTTTGCGTGAGAAGTATCCCAAAGTGGATTTTAATTCTGCAAGCTGTCAGGTGGCCTTCGCGAATGCTCGCAAGAAACTCGGTTTGACACGAACCGTGGTCAAGCGTCCTGTCGGAGCCGCAAAGCCAGGCCGTCGTCAGATTGGTTCGAAGGTAACCGCTGTTGCACCGACTTCGTCAGAGACGGTCAACATCAGCCTGCTGCAGGCTGCCAAGGCCTTGCTGGTTCACTGCAATGGCGATGCAAACGTTGCTGCTCAGGCACTGAAACAAGTTGCCGCTCTGCAAATGGGCTGATCGTCTGAGCCTGTCAGGCAAACACGCTCAATGCTGATGGCAAAACCTCGGCGGCGATCGGTGAGAAACCTTTCATTTCGCCGTCGAGAT
Source organism: Planctomycetaceae bacterium (assembly GCA_044235005.1). Classification (GTDB taxonomy): domain Bacteria; phylum Planctomycetota; class Planctomycetia; order Planctomycetales; family Planctomycetaceae; genus SXXK01. The sequence continues at coordinate 11,050 of JBIIIF010000159.1, forward strand.
TCATCTGATCCTGCCCTTCCGTCCTGATTTCAAACGACTTCACCTGATGGTATTCGACGCATTCCAGGTGAACGTGAGATCCGTCGAAGACTTTTGAGAACAGGTTCAGCATTTGCCGCCGACTGGCATTTCGGACCACAACGACATCCATCAGGCCATCGTTGAGTTCTGCTCGCGGGGCCAGTTGCATGCCGGCTCCTGTGTACTTCGGATTGCAGGCGATGATGAATAAAAAGTCGTCTGAGTGAGCGACGCCATCCAGTATCAGCGTGGCCTGTTGCCGACGTGCTCGCACAATCTGCCACAGAGCCGCAATCGCATACCGTTGACGTCCCAGCATTCGCCATCGCTCGGCATTCATGTTGATATCCGAGACGGCTCCCCAGCCCACCATATCGATGCAGTGAACCGTTCGTTCCCCGAGCTTCACCTGAATAACATCCAGCGGAAGCACCTGCCCGCGAGCAATCCTTCGAGCGGCCTCCAGGGGAGTATCACACTTCAGATGTTGAGCCACTGTGTTGCCAGTGCCTGCAGGAATAATCCCCAGAGGCACAGAGATCGGTTCGCGCCGCTGAAGAAGTCCGTCGGCGACTTCGTGAATGGTCCCATCTCCCCCGACAATGCAGATTCCATCGCAGCGTCGCAGATCCATTTCCTGTGCGAACTGGAATGCATGACCCGCGTGAGTCGTGGTCAGGACGTTCAGATCGATATCGGCTGCTATCAGAGCAGGCTGGATCAGTTTCAGCACGTCGCCGCCTCGCCGCCGTCCTCCGCGAGGATTCACAATTACAGTCATTGCTCGACGACTCATCAGCCCGGACTCGCTCTTCTGCGTGAATTCAGCAGCCTTCCCTGTTATTCGCTGCAGAATAGCAAAGACTCGAATATTTCGCGGTGTCAATCGTTGATTCTTTGGGCACGACGATGCCAGACTTCCTGTGCGCTACTCCGAGCGGCACTGAGGGCTATAATGCAAAGGGTTCTGAAAAAGCGTCCTTGCAAACGTGTTCCTCTATTTGATGACTGAGGTCTCCAGTGACTGCAACTTGCTTTGTTACCGGTCAGAGTGTTCGAAAAGCGTGGTGGTTCGCTGTTGCTTTCAGCGTCGTTGTGGTCACGAGTCGATCGGCAAGTTCGCAGGAAGCTGCACTCCCGGCGGATGCGGACATCACAGTCGCCAATCCGGCAGAGGCTCAGAAACTGGAAGCGGGATTCATCAGCAGAACTCGGCAGTTAACCTTTGAAGGTCGCCGTGCTGGTGAAAGCTACTTCAGCGCCGACGGGCGGAAGATGATTTTTCAAAGCGAACGTGAGCCTGGAAATCCGTTCTTTCAGATCTATCTGATGGATCTGGAAACGGGCGATACGGAACGAGTGTCCCCGGGCAAAGGCAAAACCACCTGTGCCTGGATTCATCCGTCGGGAGAACGAGTACTCTTCGCGTCAACGCAGGACGATCCGGCCGCTGAACAGGAACAGAAGGATGAACTGGAGCTGCGAGCTTCCGGCAAGGAGCGTCGTTACTCCTGGGACTACGATGAGTTCTATGAGATCTACGAATACGAACTCGCCACAAAACAGTATCGCAAGCTGACGGAGGCTCGCGGCTACGATGCGGAAGGCTCGTGGTCTCCAGATGGAACTCTGATTGCATTCGCCTCAAATCGTTCGGCCTATGAACGTGAATTGAATCCGGAAGAACGGAAGGCGTTTGAACTGGATCCGGCCTGGGCCAACGAAATTTACGTGATGAAGGCGGACGGTTCAGACGTCAAGCGACTCACCACATCGCCAGGTTATGATGGTGGCCCGTTTTTCAGTGCCGATGGCAAGAAGATCTGCTGGAGGAGATTCTCCGAAAACGGTGCGACGGCAGAAATCATGACGATGAATCTGGATGGGAGTGACGAGCAACAGTTGACTCATCTGGGCACGATGTCGTGGGCTCCGTATTTTCATCCCAGCGGACAGTATCTGATCTTCACCACGAATCGGCATGGGTTCGCAAATTTTGAACTGTATCTGGTCGACGCGGCTGGCAAGCATGAGCCGGTCCGGGTGACTCATACGCCGGGATTTGATGGTCTGCCTGTCTTTAGTCCTGACGGCGAACATCTGGCGTGGACCACGAATCGAACAACCAGCAATCAGTCGCAGATTTTCCTGTCCGAATGGAACCACGCGTGGGCATTGGAACAACTCGGACTGAAAGAGGCGACCAGTGATGTTGTCGGCACGCCTGGTGCGAAGCCGTCGATGATGGCTCAGGCACCGTCCGCGCGTGGCGACTTTGCTCCGGCCGATGCGGTGCGTCATGTGGAGTATCTGTGTCGACCACAATTGGGCGGGCGATTGACCGGAACAAAAGGAGAAATCCTTGCCACGAATTATGTGGCTCTGCATTTCGAAACGCTGGGACTGCTTCCGGCCGGCGACAACGACACTTACTTTCAGGAGTTTGAATTCACTTCTGGCGTGTCCGCTGGTCCGGAAAACACGATGACTGTTGAAGATCAGCCATTGACCCTCGAAGGGGAATGGCGTCCTGTTGCATTTTCAACATCGATGAAAGTAGATGCGTCGGAAGTTATCTTCGCGGGCTATGGCCTGAAGGCTCCGGCTGCAGAAGGCATCGAAGAATACGACTCCTATGTCCATCTGGATGTGAAGGACAAATGGGTCGTGGTGTTCCGCTTCATGCCGGAGAACTTTACTGCGGAGCAGCGTCAGCACTTCAGTCGTTTCTCCAGTCTGCGATTCAAAGCGATGCAGGCTCGCGACCTTGGTGCACGAGGTCTGATTATCGTCAGCGGCCCGACTTCCGGTGTAAAAGAGCAGCTTGTTCCGTTGCAGTTTGACGGTTCTCTTGCCGGCTCCGGTCTGCCGGTGGTCAGTGTGACCGATGCTGTTGCGGAGAAGTGGTTCGCCGAACGAAAGAAGGACCTGGCGAAGATTCAGAAGTCAATGGATTCCGGTGAGCCTGCGATGGGTTTTCCGCTCGAAGGGCTGAAGATTGCGGCCAACGTTGATATTCGTCAGGAGAAGAAAAAAGGACGAAACGTTCTTGGTCGGCTGCAGATCAATGAAGAACAAGCTGGACAAATCGTCGTCGTCGGAGCTCACGTCGATCACCTGGGAACAGGACCGAACGGCAATTCGCTGGCTCGTGGCGACGAACAGGCCAACATTCATTATGGAGCAGACGACAATGCTTCGGGAGTGTCTGCGATGATGCAGATTGCCGAGGCGATGGCTCAGGCTAAAGACGCAGGAAAACTGACTGGTCAGCGAGACGTGGTCTTTGCAGCCTGGTCTGGGGAAGAAATTGGTTTGCTGGGTTCCAGTCATTATGTGAAGACTCTGGAAACTCTGTTTTCGCAGCATGCCGCAGCCGTGGGAGGCAGTGATCCGGCAGAGGAAGAGAAGCCTTCAGAACCAGATGATGCAACAAAAGAGCCGGCGAAGGAATCGGAAAAAGCGGCTTCAGAATTAACCGGTCCAAATACGGGCGGATTAAATCTCTATATTGCCGCCTGCCTGAATATGGATATGGTTGGTCGATTGCAGGAGCGGCTTGTCCTGCAGGGCACGGGCTCGTCAGCCAGTTGGCAGAAGATCGTGGAACGGGCCAACATCCCGATGGGGCTGTCGCTGTCCTTGCAGGATGACAGCTACATCCCGACGGACGCCAGTGTCTTCTTTATGCACGGCGTTCCGATTCTGTCCGCGTTCACAGGGAATCACGGTGAATACCACACGCCTCGCGATACGCCGGAGAAGCTGAATTACGAAGGCATTTCGAAGATTGCCAATCTGATGATGCTTATCTGTCGCCAGTTGATTTCCGATGAGCAGCCTCCGCTATACGTAGCTCAGGAACGCCCCAAAGACGGTCAGCGTCGTGCATTGTTGCGAGCCTACCTTGGAACCGTTCCGGATTATGCTCAGACAGATGTGAAAGGCGTTTTGTTGTCCGGAGTTGCCAAAGGCGGCCCGGCGGAGAAATCGGGAGTCAAAGGCGGCGATGTGATCGTCAAACTTGCTGGCAAGAAGATCGAAAACATCTACGACTACACCTACGCTATCGAAGCTTTGAAAGCCGGCCAGGAAGTCGAGCTGGTTGTGACTCGTGAAGGGAAAGAACTGATGCTGAAGGTGGTTCCGGGCTCACGTGATTGATGAAGAAGTTAGTTGAGAAGCTCAGTCACCGTCTGTCTTTGTAAAGGAGCAGACGGCTGAACGGATCGAAGTACAGCATCGGACGACTTCAGCGTTAATCAGGGCGCGTTCTCCCTTTTGCTTCAAGGATGCTTACATCGGAGAGAGAGGCTGCAGGAGCAATGAACCTTCGGAGGTTCGCAGTTTACATCAGCCCTGCGTACAGTGTCAGCTCCATATCGTGGTAGTACCGTCCCGGAATGCTCTTATTGCCGGTGATCCATTGCGAGGTTTTCAATCGCGGTGCCATCCTGCCGGAAGCATAAACTCGATCAGAAGTGATGCTTTGTTCTGCATAGACATGTGTCCCGGGGAATTCATGCGCATATCGTGTGTAAACACGATAGAGAACGAACGCGGTTTGCTGCGTCAATGGACCGGGTACGGAGCTGAGTGAGTTCGGATCTTGCCACGTTACTGTTTATGATGTGTGCATGAAAATTCGCCGGGCATGCAAGAACGAATGGCATCCGCGAAGATCCACGCATGATGCGTTCTGAGGGATCTCACGTTGACGAGGATGAGCTCCATGTTTATCATGTGCGGGCAAGTGCACAAAAAGATTAAGATTATCTCTCCGAATCTGAAACGGCTCATCGTTTTTTGGTTTCTCTGTTCCAATGCGGAACGATAGCTGCTCACGACATTCAAGCATGTCGACGAGCGCGCAAAACCTCCACCAGCGCTCTCTGCCCTGAAAGAATTGGGGCGGATGTAAGAAAAAATAACTGGGATGCGCCCACGGGCTGCTCTCATCATCGATCACCGATCACCGATTTTTTTCTGGTTTCAGCGAGGTGCTAAGATGCGAATCCGACGTCGTGGCTTCACTCTGATCGAACTCCTGGTGGTCATTGCGATCATCGCCATTCTCATCGCTCTACTGCTGCCTGCCGTACAGCAGGCGAGAGAAGCAGCGAGGCGCACTCAGTGCAAAAACAATCTGAAGCAACTTGGTTTGGCGCTCCACAACTACCACGATGCCCATGGGCGATTCCCCCCGACCGTGACCAACACCAGTGCCTCTGGATCTGCATGTGGCAGTTGGCAGGCCAACCCTGGCGTTTCCGCCATGACGATGCTGCTTCCATACTTTGAGCAGGCGGCTGTCTATGGGCAGTATGATTTCAATATGGGCACAACTCGACGCGATTTCGCGGGAGCATCTGTCGTCAGCGGCGTCAACGACCGGCTTCATCAGACCAATTTGCCCATGTTGCAGTGTCCATCGGATCCGAACCAGGACATTCAGTTTACAGGGTCCTGTACCATCGTTGCATCTCCCACATGGCAGTCGGGCACTTTCTGGGGAGGCATCAACTACGTTTTCTGTGCCGGGACGACCGCAAGTTTTGATATTCGCGGGGCCAACGCTGCTGGTCAGTTTTTCCACGACCACGGTGGAATTTTTCAGCAGAACGGGAGAAG
>JBIIIF010000160.1:0-16680 GCA_044235005.1 Planctomycetaceae bacterium
GAACACCGGCCTTGATTTCGGTGACGGTGCTTTCGTACTTCTTCAGCTCTTCCGGATCAAAGTCTTTTTCTGAGGCGGCTTCTTTGGTTTTGATGGACAACAAAACCTTCCCGGCCTGAATCTGAGTCTTTGACTTTTCATCCTTGTAGCCTTCCGGATCGCTGTCATCTTCATCCTGAATCGCGCCGGGAGTGTCTCGCTCCGCCTGACCATTCGTGCCACGGCCATTCATCATCTGGCTGTACATTTCTGCATAGTCAGACAACGAGTTGCAGTTCTCGCATTGCTCGCCATCCAACTGACCTTCTTTGTTCAGCTTCTCGGCCTGCTGCAGAGTCTTCAGAGCTTCTTCCAGTTGCTTCATGTCCTTGGCAGAACGAGCAATCTCCTGCAACTCCTTCTTTGACAACTCCAGCGATTCCTTCAATGCCTGCTGAGCTTCCTGAGACATCTCGTCTTCACCCTGCTCGCTCTCACCATCGCTTTGTTCGCCTTCACCATTTTTCTTCTGGCCAGCGACGGCTTCCAGTGATTTTAAAGCCTGGCTCAGAGCATTCTCCAGATCTTTCGACCCTGCTTTCTCTGACGAAAACTTTTTCAGATCCTGAAGTTGTTTGCGAAGTTGCGAGGCCAGCTTCTGCCGTTCTTCGGGAGTTTTGGCTTCCAGCATCGACTCCATGGTTTCCTGAGCCTGATCCAACTGTTGCTGCAACTGTTCGGCATTGCCTTCCTGCAATTGCTTCAGCCATTCGTTCATCTTCTGCGCCCGCGAACCACCAAACTGCTGGTCAGAGATCGACTGGCTCAGCATCTCACGCAGCTCTTCGTTGGACACGTTCTTCCAGAGCTCATTGAGAGACTGCCGGTTGTTCTGCAGCACCTGTGAGTTTGGCTTCGTTTCTGCCGGTTTCATCTTTCGCAGAGCCCCCATCAGCTCCTGCATCTTGTCTGAAATCTTTGATTCCCGCTCTTCCGCAACCTGAACCACGGATTTCAATTCTTCATCGCGTGTCTTCACGACTTTGCGAATGACTTCGATTTCTTTTTTTTGCCTCTGGACTTTGGTTGCTGCTTCAACTTTTCCAAACGGGTCCAGTGTTGGAATCAACCACAGGAGGAAGGCTAGGACGCACAAAACGAATGCCTGAATTCCGACAGGACGCTGAACTTTGAATGGGACGACTTCGGCTGGGACAATTCGAGTCGCGGCCGCAGCAGCGGAATGTTCCACCAAGGGTTGGTATTCACCCGCTGAAGATGACAAGGTTGCCAGCGTAAGAAACAGGTCATTCGTTTTTGCATGTTGATCGACAGCGCGAGCCGCTGCGGTCCGCTCGACGCGTCGATGAAACAGCCATGCTGCCAGAGCTGCAGTCGCCGGAAATGCCAGTAACCACTCGGGCCGCTGACGTTCCGGCGGAAGCAACCCGGCCAGCCTGACGATCAGGACAACCGCACAAGCAACGATGAGACCTCCGAGCGTCCAGAGGTGCAGGGATCGAGCAAAGCTGACCGTTCGCAGGCGTGCCTGCACGCGATTCAAAAGTGTCAACGCAACAGGTTCAGACGACATCTCAATCTCCAGATTTTTGGACGCCGGACCGCTCAGGCAACCCGGTTACTCGCCTTTTACAGTCTACTTCCCTACCACAAGTCGATCAATCAGATCCGTGACACGCAGCGATTTGTCTGAGTTTTTCGGTCCTTAGGTCATGTTTTGGCGGCTATTTGTTGTCTGCTGCCCAATCAACGGACTCAACGTGACAAAAAAACGGCTTCCGATCAGAATGCGTTGCCGCTCAATACGGTCCGATCGCAGTATCGCCAGACCTCCAACATGCGAATTTTCGACCGGTCAAACAAGTCGCTGGCCATGCTTCCTTAATCATTCCTAACACTCAGGCTCAATTCTCGTGGCAAATCTGGAACCTCTGCTTCGTCTGCATCCGTCCGATAACCTTGCTGTCACTCGCCGCGCCGTGAAGGCCGGCGAGGTCGTCACCGTCGACAGTCAATCAGTCACGATCGCCGAAGCAATTCCGGCGAATCATAAGGTGGCGATTCAGGAAATCGCTAAGGGCCAGACGATTCGAAAATTCGGTCAGCCGATTGGCTCCGCAATAACACCGATCTCCGTCGGCCAATGGATTCATGTGCAGAATGTCAGCATTGAACGTGAGCAGGCCGGTTACGAATTCTGCACGGAGATCGTACCGCCTCCGAAACCTGCCGAGCCGAGAACCTTTATGGGCTATCGTCGCAAAGATGGCCGCGCGGGAACCAGGAATTATATCGCCGTCATCAGCACCGTGAATTGTTCGGCGACGACGGCAAGATACGTGGCTCAGGAACTCGCCAAGTCTGATCTGAGCAACTACCCGAACATTGACGGAGTCATCCCGATCGTTCACAAGAGTGGCTGTGCGTTCGCTTACAATGGCGAAGATCATCACTTGTTGAACAGAACGCTCGCCGGCTTCGCACGGCATCCGAATATTGCGGCTTGTCTGGTCCTTGGACTGGGCTGTGAGACGGCTCAGGCCGGACACCTGCAGGAAACTCAGGGCCTGGTGCAACTCAGCGGTGCAAAGCGACGTGAAAAGGATGATTCTCTGCCGATGGTGCTCAACATCCAGGAGGTTGGCGGAGTTCGCAAGACTGTTGACCGAGCTGTCGGTGTGCTTCGCGAACTTCTGGCCAATGCGAACGCCGTAAAACGTGAACCGATTCCGTTATCCGAGCTGATTCTCGGTCTGCAATGCGGCGGTAGCGACGGCGCCAGCGGCATCACAGCGAATCCCGCTTTAGGAGTTGCCAGCGATCTGCTGGTCGCGCATGGCGGGGGTTCTGTTCTGGCGGAGACTCCGGAAGTCTACGGAGCCGAACAGTTGTTGCTGCGTCGGTCCGTGAATCGCCAGGTCGCCGACAAGCTGCTGGAACGAATTCACTGGTGGGAAGAGTATGCTCGCAAGAACAACGCCTCGATCGACAACAATCCGTCGTATGGCAACAAGCAGGGCGGGCTGACGACCATCATCGAGAAGTCGCTCGGCGCTGTGGCCAAAGGCGGGACTGCTCCGTTGCAGGCTGTTTATCAGTTTGCCGAACCGATTACGGAACGCGGCTTCACCTTCATGGATACGCCGGGCTATGATCCGATTTCCGTGACAGGACTTGTCGCTGGTGGCTGCCAGGTTGTGGTCTTCACGACTGGTCGCGGAAGCTGCTTCGGATGCAAGCCGGCTCCAACGATCAAGGTGGCAACGAACTCCATGATGTACAACCGCATGCGAGATGACATGGACATCAACGCCGGCTCGATCCTGGAGGGGGCCAGCGTGGAATCCGTTGGGAAAGAAATCTTCGAGAGCATCATTGCGACGGCCAGTGGACAGAAGACTCTAAGTGAACAACAAGGCATCGGTGACGAAGAGTTCTGCCCGTGGATGCCGGGGCCGATTTTCTGAGAATGGTCGCGGGAACTACAGGTTCATCGTCGAAACGACCAGTCGGTGAGAAAATCTTCAGAAATCAGCGACTCTTCGCACGTCCGACTGAGGTTCAACGTGCAGAGTCATTGATTGTTTCCGGGCAGGCTGGTCTGGCCCCCATTTGAATCTGTTTTGAAACGTCCATTTCGGAGTCAAATGATGTCTTTTCGATTCAACACGTCTGGAGTTTTGGCTGGTCTGGTGGCTGCTGTTGCGGCATCGTTTGTTGGTGCGGCCGAACCAAAAGATTCCGCCACTGTGGCCGCCGCGATTGATCGAAGTCTGTTTGCAGATGCGGTCGATTCCGCAACTCCCCTCGCGGATGATTCAACTTTTCTCCGGCGAGTGATGTTTGATATTGTCGGACGCCCGGCGACTCCCGGCGAGATCACGGCATTCGGGCTTAATCCGTCTGAATCACGCCGAGCGGACCTGGTTGACGAACTCCTGAAGTCTTCAGAGTATGGTGAAAACTGGTCGCGTTACTGGCGTGACGCCATCTTTCGCCGCGCGACGAATATGCGAGCCGGCATAGTGCGGCCGGCGTTCGGCGACTGGATGACCGGCCAGTTGAACGAAGGCCACGGCTGGGATGAAATCACCACGTCGCTGCTGACAGCCAGTGGCCCGGTCAACAACAATGGTGCGACAGCATTAATCTTTGCTCATGAGGGTGTCGCGGAAGAAGTGGCGGCGGAAGCCTCGCGGCTGTTTCTGGGAGTGCAGATCCAATGCGCGAACTGCCACGATCATCCCTGGGACAGTTGGAAACGCAATCAGTTTCATGAATTCACCGCATTCTTTCCTCGCGTCAGCGTCCAGCGTGAGCGAGGTTCTGACAACATGTTCGACTATGAGATCACGTCCGTGAACGCCAGCCGCAATCGCAATCCGGCCGCCTCACAGTTTCTGTTGACGCGAGCTGATCGCGACGGCGATAAAATCATCTCAGAGCAGGAATCCAAAAACACGCCGCTGGCACGCCTCTTCACTGGCCAGGCAAAAGGATTCGTGGACAAGAATGCTGACGGCAAGCTTTCGATTGAAGAGATTATGACGGCCCAGCCGCCGGAACGACCGGGGCAGGGATCCATCGAACATTTCATGCCCGACCTTGCTGATCCTGGTTCGGAGGGTACCAGAATTGATCCTGGATTTTTCCTGTCGACGAAAGACATTGATTCCGGGCTGTCCGACGCCGATCGTCGCGAACTTGTTTCAGAATTGATCACCAGCAAAGACAATCCCTGGTTTGCTCGTGCAATAATCAATCGCATTTGGTTCGAGATGACTGCGACGGCGTTCTATCAGCCGATCGACGATATTGGTCCTGATCGCGAATGCGTCAACGAAGAAACGCTGAAGTTGCTGAGCGATGCGTTTGTTGCCAATAACTACGATTTGAAATGGCTGATTCGCACGATCGCGGCGACTCGCATGTATCAACGAACTCCCAATAATTCCGCCGAGGGATTCGCGAAGTGCGAACCAATTCGTCTGCGTTCTGATCAGATCTATGCTTCGCTGTGCCAGACGCTCGGAGTCACTTCATTGCCATTGCGGCCATCAGAAGGGCGCCGATCGCCTTATGAGATGCAGAGGATGGATGCCGGGCGGGAAGAGTTCTCAAGAATTTTCGGCTTCGATCCCTCGACTCCACGGGATGAGCTGACCGGATCGATTCCGGAAGCTCTGTTCATGATGAATTCGACGCTGTTGACCAGGGTGATCGCGACCCCGGATAATTCAAACCTGATTACTCGAATCTCTACGAGTGTTCTGGCTGAAGAAGATATTGTCAGCGAACTGTATCTTTCTTCACTCGGGAGGGAGCCGGCGGATGGCGAGCTGAAAATCGCGATGGAGCATCTGAAATCAAGTCCCAGCCTGCGAGAAGGACTCGAAGACGTGCTGTGGGCTCTATTGAATTCTCCTGAGTTTTTTACGCGTCGCTAACCCTCAGAAAAAATTAAAAGATTCTGCGACACCCTTTGGCATTCTCGGTGTTCAGCCGCCAACTTGTCTTTGCTCACGATCTGCAGGTCCGAATATGGCTGCAGCAATCAGGGTGCGAATGGGAGGGGGCTGAACGAACCCAAGCTGCCGTGTTTGCAGGCTTCGGTGGCAAAGGTCGTTCAGTCCCGTCCCTTTCGCACCCTTTTTTCGTTAAACAGAATGCGCTGACCGAGGCTTCAAGGTGTGTTTCCGGCTCAATTCCTGACCTCTTCATTTGATTCTGCATAAACCAACCCTGAAACGCAAACGAACTCTTTTTGGTGAGACAAGTTATGAACGCATTCCCAGTCGACTCGATTGTGTCTGTCGGTGGTCGGTTCCTTCGCCGCAGGTTCCTCCAGACAGCCTCGGCTGCTGCGGCGATGTCAGGAGCATTTGGTCTGCGGAGCTTGATGGCGGAGCAGTCACGGGAACTACAAAAACAGGGCAAATCGATGATCCTGCTCTGGATGCAGGGTGGCCCAAGCCAGTTCGAAACGCTCGATCCCAAAGCTGGACATGAGAATGGCGGCCCGACAGAAGCGATTGCGACAAGCGTCCCCGGCATTCGCATCGCCGACAATTTTCCGCTCGTCGCGAAGCAGATGAAAGATATCGCAATTGTCCGGTCCATGACGAACAAAGAAGGCAGTCACCCACGAGCTACTTATCAGGTTCATACGGGATATGTTCCGGCCGGGAGCGTGAAGCATCCCTCTTTCGGTTCCAATATCGCTCATCAACTTGGCGATGTCTCTTCAGAACTGCCGTCGTTCGTGTCTGTGGGGGCGACTCAGGGAGCCGGATTTCTGGGCATGGACTACGAACCGTTTGTGGTCGCTCGACCTGGTCAATTGCCGGAGAACGTTGCCCTGCCGGTTTCGAGAGAACGGTTTGATCGGCGCACGCAGTTAATGTCCAAGCTGACTGGTCAGTTTGCGGAGCATGGATCGGCTCAGTTGGCAGCGACTCATAATTCCCTGTATGGCAAAACATCGCGGCTGGTACTGACGCCGGAGATTGACACGTTCGATATCTCCGGGGAGCCGCAGTCGTTGCAGACTCAGTATGGCGATTCCAACTTTGGCCGCGGTTGTCTGTTGGCCCGTCGACTTGTCGAACGAGGAGTTTCGTTTATCGAAGTGCGATCCGGCAACTGGGATACGCACCAGAACAACTTCGAAGACTGCGCGAAGAATGCCGCCGAAGTGGATCCGGCCACAGCCACGCTGCTGAAAGATCTGAAAGACCGAGGACTGTTGGAGAAAACTGTCGTGGTCTGGATGGGAGAATTTGGACGCACGCCGAAAATCAATCCTCGCGAAGGTCGCGATCACTTTCCCAAAGCTTTTAGCATGATGATGGCGGGCGGTGGAATTCGCGGCGGCCAGGTTTATGGTTCAACAACGAAAGACGGAAACGAGATTGCAGAGAAACCTGTCACAGTGCCGGACCTGATGCGAACCGTCTGCAAAGCTCTGGGAGTCAACGCCGACCATGAGAACATGAGTCCCGAGGGGCGACCGCTCAAGATCGTTGACGGCGGAAAAGAGATTCCGGAGCTGCTGAGCTGAGCGAAACAGTCGTTTTCGAACCATTCGAAGTCTCGCAGTCGCGTCATCAAAGCAGAAAGCCTGGGGTTGGCCGTTTGATCGTCGAACCTCACAAGGAAGCAGCGATGCTTTCGGTTGCTGCTGCTCAGAACAATTCCTTCATAGGATGTCCCAGATGTCCAAAATAAACCGGGCGGTTGGCGGACGTGTAGAGTGGCTTCGAACGGTCGATGCCGAGCTTCTCGTAAACCGTCGTGGCATAATCTTCCGGCGTATAGGCCTGAGAAATCACATAGCCGCCGTCGCGATCTGATTCGCCGATCACTTGTCCTCCGGGAACACCGGCTCCAGCGAAAGCGATCGAATAAGCGTTGGTCCAGTGATCTCGTCCAGCGAACTTATTGAGTCGTGGAGTCCGGCCGAACTCAGAAACGAAACACACCAAAGTCTCATTCAGCAGACCGCGATCATCCAGATCCGAGACGAGAGCAGCAAAAGCCTGATCAGTGCTGCCCATCATGACCCAGTGACCGATACCGTAGCGGCCTTCGCCACCAGCTTTGTCTCGCACGGTGCCACAGGAAGCCGACGTGTAGATCAGATCGTGATGATCCCAGTTGAGATTAAAACCGCCCGGGGTTTCCTGAGTCAATGGCCAGCGCACATCAACAGTCACAAATCTGACTCCCGCCTCCAGCAGACGACGTCCCAGCAGATAGCACGAACCGCGATGACCACGACCGTATTGTTCTCTTGTCTGTTCTGATTCCTCGGACAGATTAAACGCCGCAGAGACTTCACGACTGGTTAAACTATTGAAGGCCTGCTCGTAAAACTGATCCATTCCATGCAGAGATGTTCGGTCGGCTTCGTTCGAAAATCTGCGGTCCAGATTGGCCAGCAACTGATGTCGGCCGGACAGACGCGGTCCCTGATTGTCCGTGCGTGCCAGCAAGTCGGCGACTTCCCATTTGGGATCCGACAGATCTCGCCCGCCTGTTTTGAACACAGACAATGAACGAGGCAGAAAGCCTGTCCGTGTTTCTGCGGCCTGCTCATGATTGCCCGGGATCATGACATAGGGCGGAAGCGAAGGATTCGTTCGTCCCAAAAGTTTAGTGACAACGCAGCCGATATCCGGCATCTCCACAGCACTTGACGGATGAGCACCGGACAGAGCGTATTGAGTTCCATTGGGATGTGCGTCGGCTCCGGCCTTGTTGTGATGCATGGAACGCACAACGGCCAGCTTGTGAGCAATCTTTGCCGTGCGTGAAAGCAGGCTCGTGAATTGCATCCCGGGAACAGTGGTTGATATCGGGGCAAACGGGCTGCGATGTTCGAGGACAGCTTCAGGCTTCGGATCCCACGTATCCAGATGCGACAATCCCCCCTGCTCAAAAATCACAATGACTCGTTTCGCTGCCGCGCTGGCTGTGGCGAGTTGTGATTCTTTTGCGAGGATTTGCGGGAGCGACATTCCCAGAATCCCAGCGGTTCCCGTGCGGAGCAAATGTCGCCGAGTATGATTCGGATTTGCAGACGTGGGATCTTGCATAGCGAAATGTCTCCGTCGCAGAATGGCTGGGAGCGATCAAAATCGGGGTGGGTGAAGCAACCGAGGCAGGGGTTTGGGGGCAGTCAACCGTGCTGAGTGTAAGTTCCACTCGCGACTCCTGCGAAGGGTGAAGCTCTAAATCTATTGGACTTCCAGCAGGATTTCTGTGCAGAGTTGCTTCGAACAGTATCTTCCACCGGCTGAACAGTTACTCTTTCCCGCCCAATCGGATTCATTCGCGGCGACGCGACTGTTATCCCGAAGGATTCAGTTGAGTCCGGCGCGGGGACTTGGGAAAATCATCCGGGGATCTGAAGTGTTTAAATCGAATGCCGTTGTTTGAGGCGAATTGGTGCCAGATACTGAACTCAAGGATTTTGAAATTGTTCAGGAGTGCCCTGCCCGGGACGCTCGTCGGGTCTTTCACGCAATGGATCGAGCCAGCGGCAAGCCGGTTCGGCTGACCGTGTTTTCGTCGGAAATGTCTCAACGGCCTGAGTTTCGTCGCGCTTTAAAAACAGATCGAGCGATGTTGTCGATGCTGATGCATCAGGCGATCGTGAAGTTTCTGGGCAGCGGCGAGTCAGACGGGCAACTCTTTCTATGGACGGAAGATTGTGAATTCGAATCACTGGGAGAACAACTGGAGCAACAGAAAATTTTCTCCGCCGAAGACGTGATCGAAATCGGCTGGCAGGTCTGTTCGGCTCTGCAACAATCACACAATCTGGGGCTGGCACATGGTGGACTGACTCTGGACGCCGTGCTGTTGTCGGACAACATGCAGGCCATTGTTGTCGACTTTGGAGTCGCTCGCTGGCTGAACGCGGCGGCTGCATCCAGCGAATCCTCATCTGATGGTCCTGCTCTCATCACCATCAGCGCGCTGGCTTCGCGGGTTGAAGTTGAGCGGGACCTGAGTAGCCTCGCCGCAATCCTTGGTCGGCTTCTGCAGGCCGTCACTGACACCTCGGAAGTCACCGAATCCGGAAAAGTCTCCACCAAGGTCGCGTTTGAGCGATTGTTGGCCAGAGTCACTTCGTCGAACCCTGCGTTGCGGCCCGTGAGTGCTCGCGAGTTTCAGGGGCGACTGGGAGAAATCCTGATCGGCACTGACGATGACTCCATGCCGCTGGTGGATCAGCGCAAATCCACGACGACCTCAAAGCGATCAATTGTGGTTGAATTGTTTGAATCGACTGCGTCGGGAGAACCGTCTTTGTCCGCGACGACTCAATCGGCAGGTTCTGCCTGGCCAAAGCAGATTTTGCCGATCCTGTTCGCAGTTGCCATCATCGTCGTCATTACGATGCTTGCCGGTTTGCTGCGCTGAGCGGCGAAAGCAGCCGATGCTTGTTTTCCTGCCTGAATCAAACGCGGTGGATGGCAGAACTTGAGTGAAGTTCGAATTTTCTTCGAACGTCATCGCGTCTAAGTTCCTCGAATCTCACCTCTCTTCGACCGGCTTTCTCTCCATCGTTCGCATGGTTGCCGGTCGAAAAAATTCTCCTGTCTCTGTTTGTTCGAGGGATCCTGTATGAGACTTTGCATCAGAACCCTGCTTCTGACGGTGGCTCTGCTGAGCACTGTCACGTCGTCTGCCGATGCCGGCTGCTGTATACCCATCTTTGATCCGTTCCATTGGCTGTTTGGCTGCGGCGGGTATCAGGGCTGCTGTCCTCCTCCAGCCTGTTGCAATCCCGGCTTCGGCGGATATCAGCCGGCATATCCCGGAGTTATGCAGCCCTGTGCTCCGTGTGCTCCGGCCTTTCCGCTTCAGGGATTGTTTCGCCCCGTTCCGGCACCTGCGATCTTTCAGCATGCCTGGGATCCCTGTGGGGCGCAATGCCAGCCCATGATGGCCTACCAGCCAATGCCAATGCCAATGCCAGTGGTGCAACAGTATATGCCGCCGGCTCCGATGATGGCCGCTCCGGCCATGGATTGTGCGGGCGGATGTGGAGGAATGGAACAGGTCGCGATGATGCCTGAGATGGCTCCTCCCATGATGGCGTCTCCGATGATGGCAACTGATCCGGGTTGCTGCGGCGATGCAGGCCAGATGATGGGCGCCTATCCACAGCCAGCAATGGCCTATTCGGGTTACGGAATGCAGAACTGGGCGGCTGCTCAGCCTGCGATGGCGTGGACACCACAGGGACCGGGCTATCCAAGCTGGGCTCGTGATTCATCTCTTCCACCGTCGGGACTTGGACTCTTTGTCAGACCACGCATTGCTCGTCGAGATACTCGCCGGATGATTCGAACCTGGCGTCGGATGGATATTCCGAATATGTACGGCGGACACAATCGTCGAGGCCCGCTGCTGGTTCCTCGCCCTTATGCTTATCCAATGCCATTGTCTCCACAGGCTGGCTTCGCACCGGGCTATGCTCCTGCCGCGTATCCTCAGATGATGTATTCGCAGCCAATGGATCCAATGGCGTATTCTCAGATGCCCGTTCATCCTCAGGCGGCGTATCAGAATCAGCCAATGCCGATGCAGGGCATGTGGTCACCATCTCAACCGGCCTGGTCAGCTCCACAGGCATCGTGGTCACCAGAGATGACCGGATCGCCGATGGTCGCCGGCGACATCATGGGTGATCATGAGTATTCCGCACCGACAACAGCCATGGTGCCGGTCATACCAAACTCTTACCGAGGTGCAGTTCCAGTAAGAAGCGCTTCTATGTCGCGTCCGCTGGTAACGACATCCAGTCAGTACACGAAGTCTGTACGCTGAATTGAACGTTGACGAGTTCTGTCAGTCAAATGCAAACGACTTCATCAGCGTTCGCAGATCGCTGATGAAGTCGTTTTTTTTGAGTTGTGAGTTAGAGTGAGTCCTGATTTTCCTGTGCAACGACAGGTCACGAGGCAACTTACAAAGATCATTAAGAGAATCCACATATGTCCAGCGATTTGAAGAAGGGCGTTCTCCGCGGATTTCGTCGCGCGAGCGCGGTGGGGGCGGCTCCGGGGGTTCTGGACCGCGGTCCCCACCCGATTTCTTCGAAATGCCGTATCACCAGGATCTCATTCAATACCGACAATGCTGATGAAGAAGTCATTGATACCGTTGCCGAGTTGAACGAGGAAGTTCCGGCCGAACGTGTTTACTGGTTCCGTCTGGAAGGTGTGGCCGACACGGAAACATTGCAGGAGCTGGGAGAAGCCTTCGGCCTCCATCCACTGGCGCTGGAAGACGTCGTGAATACTCATCAGCGATGTAAAGTGGAAGATTACGGCGATCACTTATTCGTGGTCATTCGTCTGCCGGTTTATGAATCCGGCGGCAATCTGATTACGGAACAAGTCAGTCTGTTCGCCGGCGAGGACTTTGTTGTTTCGATTCACGAAGGCTGCAATGCACTGGAGACGGTTCGCGACCGAATTCTCTGGGCGAAGGGCCGGATTCGCGAACTCCGAGCTGACTATTTGCTGTATACGATTCTGGATACCGTGATTGACAACTACTTCCCCGTGATTGAAGAGATCGGGAATCGCCTGAACTCAATTGATGAACTGCTGGAGGGCGGCTTCGACAAAAGCCATCGCCTGGAGATTCGCAATGTTCGCTCCGATCTGTTGTTGTTACGAAAGACCATCTGGCCTCAGCGCGAAGCGATTGCGGCCCTGCTGCGTGACGAGTGCAAGCTGATACGCGAGTCAACTCGAACCTATCTTCGCGACTGCTACGACCATACGATTCAGCTTATGGACGTAACGGAAACTTATCGTGAACTCTGCGCGGATTTGCGCGACTATCATCTGGCGGATATCAGTTATCGCAGCAACGAAGTCATGAAGACGCTGACGATGATCGCCACGATCTTTATGCCACTCAGCTTTATTGCCGGATTCTATGGCATGAATTTCGAATCAATGCCGGAATTGAAGTGGCAGTACGGATATCCTCTGGCCATCGCGGGCATGCTGGCAATCGCATCCTCTTTCTTCTATTACTTCCGCCGGAAGGGATGGCTCTGAGAGATTTCTCATGGTCCTCCCGTGAAACTTTTCTCTTCAACACTGCGCAGTACTCTGCGACGGTGACGATCAATCATTGCCAGAACCATGGACGCGCTGAAGATCACGCTGAAAGATTTGACTCTGTTATCCCGGGATCGCCGTGCACTGGTGATTCTGGTGGCGATGCCCATGGTGATTATTGCCATTGTGGGGTCTTCTACCGGGCGGCTGAGAGCCAATCGGGAACAAAGTCGGCAGGGTCTGACTGTGGAAGTGGCCGACTTTGATCAGACGGAGACATCGCGTCGGCTGGCTGGTTTTCTCGCGGCTTATGAAAACGTGATGGTTCGGAAGACAGAAATTGCGGCTGAGAACTTCGAGTCGCAACTGGCGGAGTTGCAAAACGAGCGTCCCTCTGGTGATTCCGATGTCAGACTCGTAATCGGGCCCGAGTTTGAAGCGACGATGCGTGAACTCTCGCCGACCGATCTGACTTCTCCGGAGCAAACCACCGCCGAGAAAGGTCTCGATTCGATCAAGTTGTCGCTGACGTTTAATGAATCAGCTGCTGATCCGATGATGGAAGGCCTGGCAAAGATGCTGATCAAGCTTTCGATGCAGAAAGCCTTGCTGCCCATCATTGCCGAGAAGGTTCCGATGTTTCGCGGAGCAGCCAATCGAGCGAAGAATATTCCCGAGCCCTGGGAGAGCACTGCGGCCGCAAAGTCTGCCTCCACTGACACCGGCAATCGCGTGTATCAGTTCTTTATCCCCAGTTACACGGTGTTATTCGTGTTCTTTCTGGTCAACATTATGGGGCGTTCGTTCCTTGATGAGCGAGATATGGGCACGCTTCGACGGTTGCGGATTTCTCCGATCTCTGCGACTTCGATTTTGATCGGCAAGACTCTGCCGTTTATGGTGTTGTCACTGGTACAAACTTCGATCCTGATGATCTCCGGTAAGCTGCTGTTTGGTATGTCCTGGGGACCTCTGCCATGGCTGCTGATTCCGATCATGCTGTGTACATCAGCGGCAGCAACTTCGCTGGGGCTGATGTTTTCCACGCTGGCGAAGACCGAGTCGCAGGTTTCTTCGTTTGGAAACCTGATTTTGCTTTCAAGTGCCGGAATCAGCGGTTGTTTAGTTCCGCGAGCGTGGATGCCACCGCTCAGCCAGAAGATCAGCCTCATGACCCCTCACGCATGGGCATTGGATGCCTACAGTGAAGTGCTGACAAAGGACTCGCCGTCACTGAGCGTCATCGGTCTCTCCTGCGGCGTTCTACTCGGGTTCAGCCTGTTCTTCTTTCTCGTTGGTCAGTACAGATTTCGACGTGATTGATAAACAAAGAGTCTCAGTTTTCGATTGCTCTACCCTTCACGCTTGCACGGAAGTTGGTTTCCGGGCTCATTCCAACCAGATCGCGGGAAGGCGTCCTGCGACGCCTTTGTAAGTGAAACTCACTGCCCCGATCACAGGAACGGCTCGTCGAACTCTACTGCCTGTGAAATGCTGCTTTTGCAACATTCGCGATCGAGTCCCTCGTGATCCCTCGGGTTTTGCAATAATTCGATTCCAACCAATCCCTCAAAGTACGCTGACCTTTACTCGCATTGCACGAGATGCAGCACAGAGCGATGTTCTGTGCTGTAATGATGCTGGCATCGTTGATTATATGCTCCCACGACGCCTTCTGTCCGCGATTTCCGCTGCGCCCTGCGAAACAACAGCCACAATAGATGCAACTGGTGTCTCTGGCTGTCACAAACTGTTCAAGTGCCTTCGGTATTCCCCACCGGTTCATCTTGCACACCTTTGTTCGACAGGTGTCTTCGGATAGTTGCCGCGGTGCCTTCCGTAAGGGACATGCCATTGTGACCTACTTTGCCCGCACATCAACACAGATAACGTCCTTGTCGTCGCGCACGAACAGAAATCCGTTGGAAAGTGTTGGAGCCTGACGAGTAGTCTCCATGATCGTGGCTCGGCCGAGTTCTTTGAATTCTTTCGGAGAGGCTTCCACGATCACGACTTCGCCATTCATGGTGGTGAGAAACAGTTTGCCGTCGGCCAGTATCAGATTACTCTTTCCGAATCGTGCCTTCTGCCACACGGTTTCATGATCCTTCAGACGGATGCAGACCAGATTCGTAATCGGCCCTGCACTGCCACTGTTGTCGAGCCCATAAAGGTGTCCGTCATGAATCACGGGTGTCTGCCATTCGGCTCGAAGCTGGCTGTCTTTGCCATAGGATGACCATACTTCTTCGGCTGAAAATTTTGGTTCTTTGCCGGAAATCTGCAGCACTGCCGAGCCATGATTTTCTCCGGCAGAGATCAGAACTTCAGACTCGCCTAATTGGACCGGACAGGCGGTGTTGCAGTCGTACTCGGTCGGGAACGGGAATTTCCACAGGACCTTTCCATCAGTCGCCTCTACGCCAAACGCTGCGTCTGCAGTCAGAGTCACGATCTGTTCTTTGCCAGCCAGAGTCATCAATACAGGCGACGAGTAGCCAGCTTTTCCTGTGGCGGACTTCCATAAGTTTTTGCCTGATTTGGCATCGAAGGCCGCAACCGCAGCGTCCGCATTTCCTGTGTGAATGACGACTGAGTTGCCTACGACAAGTGGCGAACAGGACATTCCGTACTCGGACGCTGCACCGTTCATCGATGACGGCACATTGACCTTCCACAGCTCTTTGCCATCTTTAATATTGAACGCGGCAAGTATGCCCTCACCTGTAAAGACGAACAGTTTGCCATCAGCGACAGTGGGGGTGGCTCGAGGACCGTTGCCCATCGCGTTTTCATAGGCGGGGGCAAACTTCGTTTGCCAGATTTCCTCGCCTGTTGCTGCATCCAAAGCGACTGTGTAAAGATCGGACTCATCCTGAAACAACGTAAATGCCTGACCGTTGCTCACGATCACGCTGGACATGCTCACCCCAAGCGATGTGCGCCATGTGATTTTGGGGCCATCGGATGGCCACTCACTGATAAGATTCTTTTCGCTCGAGACGCCGTTGCGGTGCGTTCCCAGGAACTGCGTCCAGTCCTCCGCATGCACTGCAGCGGCGGTCAGGACAATCGTACTAAGGGATGAACAGAACAGTTGATGCAAGCGCATGGGGAACCTTTCGAAGGATGCCGCACCCTGTCAATCGGCAGTTTTTGCCGTGCTGACAGGTTGCCGACTTTGACTTTCGGCATGTTATTACCTTTTGACGGGTAAGCGAAGACCTTTAGTTCCGGCACTGTCGAATTCCACATGTTCCTTTTTGAAATCGCCTGCTATGACACAACTCCGGGCATGCCGATTTAAGTCAACGACGCAGGCCGTTTGGTGCGTTTGCCGCTGAGTTTTTCGATCCTTGTTACTCGGTTTTCGCTGATGTTGAAATACTCCTCTGGTTCATTCCTCGTTTGCCTGATCAGCCTGACTCTTTCCGGCTGCGCGTACGATCGTTCCTTCATGCAGATGGACAGCAATTCCGGCGTTCCCTTCTTTGGATTGCAATGGGCCGTGGATTCCGGCAGCCGACCATCCACGCAGAATGATTCTTCTGTGCTGAAGCTGACCGCCCCGGAGTCAGCGTTGAACGTTCCCAATCCCCGCGTCGACCGCCATAAGATGGACCGGACCAATCCTTCGCCAGCGCTGGTCAGCGTTTCGCGACATTCGCGCTGATGAAGTTCGCCATGGAGAACCCGCGTGCTGTGCATGGCTGAGGGCTATCGCATCAATGTCCTCTCAGTAATCTGACAAGCTACTTAATCTCTCCAGGTTGCGGCGCGAGGAGGCTGACTTTGCAGCCGCCGCTGGCACAGGCATTTCAGGTCGATAAACTCCCGCGACATCCATACGACGCCAACGGATTGTTGATTCGATTGCCGTTCTGCTTGACGAGCTGGCTTTGGCTGGCATCTTGATCGGCGATTCAAGGAACAATGCCGACGGCGGTTGGCGTCATGAAACAAGTCATCAGTCCGTTGGGAAAGTGTCGTTATGCACCAGGAATCTCCTCCCGAGAGAAGCTTTGCGCTGTGTGAAATTGCTGCGATTCTGGCAATGCTGAGCTCGGCCTCATTGATGGTCGAACAC
>JBIIIF010000161.1:0-16612 GCA_044235005.1 Planctomycetaceae bacterium
AAACAACAGGCAAATCTGCGGCAGGAACACAAACACCGAACCTACACCATTGATCACCCCTTCCGTCAGTAAACTACGTAACGGACCGGGTGACAGTGATGATGAAACCTGATCACTGATCCAGCCCAGCATAGATTCAACGCCATCGCTGAGCGGTGCAGAGAACCAGTTGATCGTGGAAAAGACCAGCAGTAATACGGCGAGGCAGATCAGGAATCCAAAGAATCGATGAGTCAGAACGGAATCAATTCTGTCCGTCAGGCGAGTCCGTGCGTTCGGAGTTCGCGTCTGGACATTTGCCAGAAGTTCACCAATGTGGTGATATCGCTGGCTGGCTTCCGTGGCAGGTATTTCCAGATGCTGGTCGGCCAGTTTGCGACGGGATTCCTGCAGTGCGACCCGATAATTCGGGCCGGCGGCTTCGGACAGCATCAGTTCTACAGATCCACCGGGATCCAGCAAACTGCGAGCGATCAGGAAGCCGCACCGCTTTTCCTGCGAAACATTGGCGGCCTGCAGCACACGACCCAGGCGAACGACTTCTTCCTGAATCGGCGATGACAACAAAGAATGACTAAAACTGTCAGAGGTCAGTTGAACCGGACCACCTTTTGTCGTCAGCTCGTGAATCACCGCATGCTTCAGCTCAGCAAGCCCTTCACGGCGACTGGCTGAGGTCGGGACAACGGGAACTCCCAGCTTCTGAGACAGTGCGGACAAATCGACACGGACTCCGGAGCTCTTAGCGGAATCCCACATGTTCAAACACAACACAACCGGAAGCCCGACTTCCAGGACTTGCGTCGCCAGGTACAGATTTCGTTCAAGGGCGGCGGCGTTACAAATGCAGATAATCAGATCGGGGCGAGGTTCCTCGGAGCAGCCCGTCAAAACCTGCACCGCGACCATTTCGTCGGGCGACTTCGGGGAGAGGCTGTAAGTTCCCGGCAAGTCGCTGAGCTCAATGTCGTGACCCTCCCAATGGACCCGGCCAATGCGTTGCTCGACAGTGACTCCCGGATAATTGCCAGTCCGCACGCGCATCCCGGACAGCGCGTTGAAAAGAGTACTTTTCCCCGTATTCGGGTTGCCAATCAGGGCAACTCGCAGAGGGCGATGATTCTGGACGGCGTGAGATGGTTGATTGGTCACAGACGGGCCACTAACCGGCAGCCAATTCAAGCTGGCTGGACGCTCTGCGAGCAGTTCGGGTCTGCAGCGAATCCGTTTCAACCGATACGCAGGAGGCTTCTGCTGATCTCATGGAGACCGAACAGCCATGCACGCGATACTGCACGGGGCCGCCAAACGGTGCTCGCCGCAGAACCTCCACGATCGTTCCGGGCACGAAACCCATTTCCATGAGTCGGGAAGCAACCCGCCCTGCCCCGGAAATTGCCGTGACAACCGCAGATTTGCCAGGTGTTAAGTCAGCCAGACGCAACGTGTTCACAGCAGCACCGTCCATAAAAACGTGAGGAACGACGAAACTGAAAGACTTCGACCACTGAACCCATGATCAAAAATGCCTGCAGGTTTGCAAGCGTGGAGTGAGACTCAATCTCACATTGCCTGAAAAGAGTATCGCAGGTTGCGGAGAGTCCGCCACATCGCAGTTGTTCGTTTCCTTAAAAATTCCGAGGTTTTCTGTTTCTGAGACCCCGGAATCAATAGTGCGGTGGCCGTTCTGAACCTGGATCGATTCGCTCCTGAGTTTCGCTCAGCATCTCCAGAGACCCTTCAATCTTGCCAAATCGCGACTCATATTCCTGCAATCGGCGAAAATGAACCAGCAGCGATGTATTCAGGCAGTCAATATCGTGCTGAAGGTGAGCCATCGCGGATTCAATTTTCTCAAGCCGCGCTTCCAACGAAACAGAATCAGGTTGTGTCACGATGTCCAGCTTTCAATTCTGATTGGTCCTGATTATGAAATGCCGAGTTCCGCAGCATGTCGATGCGAGAGTGTAACGGAGGCGGACTTGACCGATGATGGCCGCCGGGGCAGATTCCAGTTTTTCACAATCCCCGGATCAGGCTTCGCGGGATATCAGCAGGACAAAAGACAAAATGAACCATCCTCAGGTCATTGAATTGAATCACTCATTGGCACGGCATCATTTGAGCCGACTGCGAAACAAGAATACGGCTCCGGCCGAGTTTCGGCAGCATATCCGCAGCCTGTCGACTTTGCTGGCGGCCGAAGTGACTCGCCAGCTTCCGATGGAAACGGTCTCTGTGGCAACCCCGATCGAGACCACGGAGTGCCAGCAGCTTGCGGGACGCATAGCGGCCGTCCCGATTCTGCGAGCTGGCCTCGGGATGGTGACTCCGCTGACAGACTTGATTCCCGACCTTGAAGTCTGGCATTTGGGACTTTATCGAGATGAAGCCACAGCCAAACCGGTGCACTACTACGACAAGCTTCCTGCTGATGATCCCGCTGACGTCGCTATCGTTCTGGACCCGATGTTAGCCACCGGCGGTTCCGCGTCGATGGCGATCGAGGCATTAAAACGCTGGAAAGTTCCTCGAATCTATATGCTTTCGATCATTGCGGCTCCCGAGGGAATTCGGCATGTGCTGGATCAGTATGACGATGTGACAATTCTGACAACCGCCATTGATCGATGTCTGAATGAGCGGAAATACATCCTGCCGGGGCTTGGTGATGCAGGAGACAGAATGTTCAATACCTGACCTGGCAGTGGGCGACCCGGGGTTTCCAGATTTGGAAAACCTTACGTAATACAATGTCGCCACCCGGCAGCCACGTTGGTTGTGGCAACTCACTACGTCGTGGCGACGAGGATCTGCTCGTCTTCCTGGTTGAGGATCCTCTAGTGATCCGGGAACGCGAGAACTAAGCAGTCTTGCGAGTTGGGAATTCTTGGGGAAAATCCGTACGTGCTGGTATTTGCCCTTGAGTGAAATCCCTACGGATTTCCGTCACTTCTGTATCTTTAACCAGCAGACGTTTTGTTGATTGCTCCAATTCAGCGTACAGTTAAAAGAAATTTTTGGGAGAAATCACAATGGCGAAGAAAGTCAGCAGGACCGCAGAACCAACACAGAAGATCAGCAGCGTCTCAGAGTTCAGCCAGCCGAAGAAACGAAAGCCCTTCTCGGTCTTCCTCGTGATTGACGATCGTAGCACTCGGGAGAATGTCGCGACAGCTTTGAAAGAACTTCAAGTCGAAGTTCACGACTACATGACGGCCATGGAGTTCTACCGTGATTATCGCGATCCGGTTCCCGGATTGCTGCTGACAGAAATCCATCTCCGCGGTATGAGCGGGCTTGAATTGCAGGACAAACTGGCAGCCGACAAAAAGGATCTGATGATCGCCTTGATCGCTGGTCACGCAGAAGCTCCGACCGCAGTCAAAGCGATGCAGGCTGGTGTGGTCGATTTCCTGCCAAAGCCAATTCAAATTGATGCACTCGTCGAACTTGTCGGCCGTGCGTACGCGATGTACTACGACGTTGACTGGGATTTCGTCGGTGAAGACCTTGACGACATTGAGCGTAACATCAATCGCATCACAGGTCGGGAACGCGAGGTTCTGGATCTGGTTGTCCAGGGGCTATCCAGCCGCGAGATCGGTCTCAAACTGGATATCAGCGTCAAGACGGTTGAAGCTCACCGCGCCCATATCAACGATAAGATGCGAGCAAATGACCTTGCACACCTTGTGCGAATGGTAATGTCGTATCAGGAAGATTCAGCCGGCTGATTAAAGTTGCCAGCTTCAGCTACTTTTGTGCATCAGGCTAAAAAAGTGCGTCTGGCGACTGAAGGGATTTGACCGTTCAGAGATTTTGTAAGGCAGAGATCGCTTAAAGCTGGCATCGCTGACTCAGCGGTCACTCAATCAGAGATCCTGAGGATGTTCGCGGCAGGCTGAACGTCCGATCAAAACAGCAGCCCGCCATCCTCGTCAGATTCCTCTTTTGCAGCCTTGCGGGTTGTTCGAGCAGCATCTGCGGCAGTGTTCTTCTGCAAGGTTGAGGTTGCGTCGAACTCGGCGGTCTCAATGTCGTCCGTGGCTGTCAGCTTAGTCACAATTTCGATTCGCTGAGCCGCGGCATCCAGTTTCCGATGACAGACTCGCAGCAAAGCCATGCCTCGTTCAAACTGAGCAAGCGATTCGTCGAGTGTCTCCTGGCCGGACTCGAGGCGAGAAACGATCTGGGCCAATTCGGCCATCGCGGGCTCCAGAGCGATCTCGCCATTGTCGCTGACTTCAGACTGTGATTTCCGTTTGGCCATGGGCGGTCGTTTTTCGTGCAGGAACCGTGCTGGAGGTCTTGTGAAACTGCGCCGTTGATCTTCGGCGCGTGAATCGTAGTGAACTTCCTTCAAAATGGTAGACGATCAGCGTTGGAGGTACGGAACGAATCAGGATGGATGCCGTAAACCTCAAAGCAGACCGTCGGAATTCATCCTTTTGTAGCTTCAGATGCGACTACGACGCATGATAATGAGGCCGCTGATGATCATGGCTCCGCCGACGGTTTGAGCGATCGAGATGGATTCACCTCGCCATAACCACGCAGAAACGATGGCCACAATGGGGCTGAGATTCTGAAACATCGTCGCCTGAGCAGCTCCGGCATGTTTGACTCCATAGCTCCACATCGCCAGCGCGAGGCCGGTGGATAGAATTCCGGAGTAAAGAATGCACAGTTGCAGCGACAACTCCTGAAGCAGCGGAATGCTGAACGCCAGCGTTGGCCAGGCAAACAGCACATGAAACGGCAATCCGATCGTGGCCGAGCACGCCGCCAACTGAACGGGCGAAATCAATCTCAGCATCGGACGACTAAACACCGTTCCGCTCGCCCATGTCAACGCGGCCAGTAACGCGATCATGTTGCCGGAAAACCGAGTCGCAGCATCAAGATCTGACTGACGAGACTTCACTTCCTCAATGATCGGGCCGGGAGCCAGCTCTGCCACGTTCGCGGTCTTCTCACTGCCGCCGACTTCTGAAATCGTCACCTCCGCGACCGGAGTGACCTGTTTCTGGACCGTAACGATCATTGTCCCGGCGAATGCGATCAACAGCCCAGCCCACGCCATTGCCGGCAAAATTTCCTTCAGGAATAAGCGAGCCCCCAACGCCGTCCACATCGGCACCGTGGCCATGATCAGGGCAACGTTCGCCGAAGTCGTGCGGGAAACGGCCATCAGAAACAGGTACTGATAAGCCACCGACACGATCATCGCATAGATGACGATTCGGATGCGCGAGATCCCCGCTGCCGGGCGTACGCCTGATCGATATTCCCAGCCTGCGCATCCCAACAACACAACTGCAGAGACGACCAGCCGAATCGCGTTGAGCGAATACGGCGTAATCCCGGATTCCAGAGCAACCTTCATCACCGGAATGTTCACTCCCCAGATCACGGCCACAGCGAGCAGCGCGAGATCGGCCAGCAGGAGTTGTCGCAACGACAATCGGTGGGATTCGGACGTCGAGTTATCACTCATGGAGAAACGATCGCTGGAGAAAGAGGATTCTCGATGGCCGGGTGAGCAGCCTCCGGGAATTCTGTGAAGGATATGCAAAACTGCCTGCGGCGACCTTCCTCATGGAGCCCACGTTCGCTCAAAATGCCTCGACTTCCTGTTTTTAGTTTCGATTCCCGACGGAGTGCAAGGATGTTTTGTGTGCGTAGTTTGATCGTCGTGTCGTTGTGCTGCACCAGTCTCGTGGCCTGCGCTGACGACTGGCCGCAGTGGATGGGCCCCAAACGGGACAACGTCTGGCGTGAAACAGGGATTGTGGATAAGTTCCCGGACGGTGGTCCCAAAGTCCTTTGGAGAACGGAAGTCGCCGGCGGTTACGCGGGTCCTGCGGTGGCCGGCGGCAAGGTCTTCATCACCGACTACGTCTCTCAGCAGAACGTCAAGGTTGATAACTTCGATCGCAAAGAGTTCACTGGCGAAGAGCGAGTTCACTGCCTGGAAGAAGCCACGGGAAAGATCCTGTGGACTCATAAGTATCCCGTCAAATATACGATCTCTTATCCCGCCGGCCCGCGATGTACGCCGAATGTCGAGGAAGGGCGAGTCTACACGCTGGGAGCGGAAGGCGATCTGATCTGTTTCAACATCGCGGATGGAAAGGTACTTTGGTCCCACGACTTGAAAGCCGTGTATGGCACCAAAGCCGCACTCTGGGGTTATGCGGCGCATCCGCTGATTGATGGCAATAAACTGCTGTGTCTGGCTGGCGGCGAAGGCAGTCATATCGTTGCATTCGACAAGCTGACCGGCAAAGAAATCTGGAAGAGTTCCACATCTCCGGAACAGGGATATTCTCCTCCAACGATCATTGAATTCGGCGGTGCTCGACAACTCATCCTCTATCGCCCGAACGCAGTTTCTTCCGTCGATCCTGAAACCGGAAAAGAGTACTGGTCGGTTCCTTACGAGGCTTCCAATGGTTCTGCGATCATGTCGCCAGTTAAGTCAGGCCATTACCTATACGCGGCAGGCTTCAGTAATCGCAGTCTCCTTTTGCAGTTGGATTCCACAAAGCCCGGCGCAAAAGAAGTCTGGCGTGATAAGCAAAACGTGATCTGTGCTGTGAACGTTCAGCCGTTTGTGGTGGGCAACATCCTGTACGGCTTTGACCAGAAGGGTGTCATGCGAGCCCTCCAGATTCCTGACGGGAAACGGCTATGGGAATCGACCGCACCTATTGGCAAGCGACCAGCAGATTCCAGCACAGCCTTCATTGTTCAGCACGAAGATCGCTTTGTGATGTTTAACGAGCTGGGTGAGTTGCTGCTGGCGAAACTCTCACCGGAAGGATACACCGAGATCGATCGCGCGAAGGTGATTGATCAGACCAACAACGCGTTTGGTCGGGAAGTTGTGTGGAGCATGCCAGCCTTTGCAAACAAACATGCTTACATTCGCAACGACAAAGAGATCATCTGTGTGGATCTTGCGAAGTAAAGAAGTTGTGGAAAGCTTTGCCCGGCATGTCAAAACCTGTTTATCTGATTGGAGTGCTGGGAAGCAAACTGGATGCAGGCCGCACTCAGGATCGCTGGTCACGCTGGCGACCCTCTGTGGCGGCCTGTCAGTATGACGATCTGCTGATCAGTCGCTTTGATCTCCTGCATGAACCTCGCAATCGCGACATGGCCGAACTGGTCGCCAGCGATATCCGCAGCGTGAGTCCCGAAACAAGCGTGACTCTGCATTCGGTCGCGTTTCAGGATCCATGGGATTTTGAAGAAGTGTTTTCCGGCCTGCACGAGTTCGCTCGCGCATATCCGTTTGACACGGATCAGAACGAGTATCTGATTCATATTACGACCGGGAGTCACGTTCAGCAGATCTGCCTGTTTCTGCTGGCGGAGTCGAGACATCTTCCTGGCCGGTTGTTGCAGACATCGCCACCGCCCCGGGAAGGAATGCCGGCCAGCGCGTTTCGGATTATTGATCTGGATTTGTCGCGTTACGATGCTCTGGCCACCCGGTTTGCTCAGGAACAGCAGGAGGGTTTAACGTTCCTGAAGTCCGGCATTGAGACTCGGAATAGCGTCTTCAATCGACTGATCGAACACATCGAGAAAGTCGCGATCGCCAGTCGTTGCCCGATGCTGATTAACGGCCCCACGGGTGCCGGGAAGACTCATCTGGCCCGGCGCATTTTTGAGCTGAAGCGGCGGCGAGAACAGTTGACCGGCAGCTTTGTTGAGATCAACTGCGCGACTTTGCGGGGTGATCAGGCAATGTCCACTTTGTTTGGGCACATCAAAGGAGCCTTCACAGGGGCCACCGGGAATCGGCCGGGCTTGCTGATGGCAGCGGATCGGGGCTTGTTGTTTCTGGATGAAGTCGGTGAACTGGGGCTTGATGAACAGGCGATGCTGCTGCGTGCGATTGAGGAGAAGCGATTTCTCCCTGTCGGTGCTGATCGCGAGATGCAAAGTGATTTTCAACTCATCGCCGGGACGAATCGCAATCTTCACGATGCTGTGCAGAAAGGTCGATTCCGAGAAGACCTGCTGGCTCGCATTAACCTTTGGACTTTTGAGCTGCCCGGTCTCGCCGCCCGACGAGAAGATCTGGAACCAAATCTCGACTTTGAGTTGCAGAAGATTACGGACGAAACCGGGCACCGAGTCAGTATGAGCCGGGAGGCTCGGGCCGCATTTCTGAAGTGGGCACAGTCGCCGGATGCGAAGTGGACCGCCAATTTTCGAGATCTCAATGCGGCGGTTGTGCGAATGGCGACTCTGGCGGTGGCTGGCAGAATCAGCGAAGCCGATGTTCGCGAGGAGTGTGAGAGACTGAAAAGACTCTGGCAGCCGCGGGAGATACATTCTGGATCCACCGGTGAGAACGCTCTGGAGCGGGTTCTGTCGACAGAACAGATTGAAAAACTGGACCTGTTTGATCGCGTTCAGCTTGCCGCAGTTTTGAACGTTTGTCGAGAATGCCGCTCCATGGCAGAGGCGGGGCGTCGACTTTTTGCGATCTCACGACAAGCTCGAACGTCAAACAATGATTCGGATCGCCTGAAGAAATACCTTGCGAGGTTCGGGCTTGGTTGGGACGACATCCATTTTGAACCCGCTTCGCCATCTTGATTGCAAACGTGAACTCGGCACATCACTATCCGGCAGCACTGGTTCCAGAATGCTCCGAAAGCCGCCAGTTCGGTCAGTTCTTTGATTACAGTTTCAGAACATCAGTCTTCAGGCAATTTTTAAAATGACCGTAGTAAATCCTCCCGAAGTGTCTGTTGTTAAGTCCGTGACAGTGATCTCCCCGGGAACCGATTTTTCGAATCTCTATGAGAGTCTGATTGATCAACTGGGTATCACGCCGCAGTTTCTGGAACAGTTGAATCCGCCGAAGCTGCTGATCGACATGAAGAATGTGAAGTTTGTCGGATCGGCGTTTCTTGGTCGGATGGTCTTCGTCCACAAGACCCTGGGGGCTCGTGAAGCAGGTCGAGTAGCGATGTGCGGACTGAATTCCTTCTGCCTTGCAGCATTGTCAGTTTCAAAACTCGACACTGTCCTGGAAGTGTTTTCGACAGTGGACGATGGCGTGGCTGCGTTCGGATCGTAAGGCCTGTTGCGGCTGTTGGCTGTACGAAAGGAGTTCTCCGCTTGACCTCAATCGCACAATCTTCCTCTGCAAAGTTCTGTCTTGATCTTACCGACATCCGTCAGGCGGCCGAACGAATTCGCCCCTATGTGCTGATGACACCTGTTGTCGACGCATGGCATCTGCACCAGGAGCTTGGCTGTCGACTCAGTCTGAAGTGCGAGAACCTGCAGTATGGCTTTGCGTTTAAAGCCCGCGGGGCCTGCAATGCGGTTTTTAGCCTGTCTGATGAAGAAGCGGCCCGTGGTGTCGTGACGCATTCGTCCGGAAATCATGCGGCAGCTCTGGCTCGCGCTGCGGTGCTGAGAGGACTGCAGGCTCATATTGTCATGCCACATAATTCGGCGAGAATCAAGCTGGATGCGGTCAGAAGTCTCGGCGTTGAGCCGATCCTGTGCGAGCCCGATTCGGCATCTCGTGAAGCGACTGCGTCTGCGGTTCAACAGCAGACCGGGGCGACGATGATTCATCCGTTCAACGATGCCCGTGTTATCGCCGGTCAGGGAACGGCCGCGTTGGAGATTCTGCGCCAGGTTCCTGATGTTGATACGATCGTTGTCCCTGTGGGTGGAGGCGGACTTCTTGCGGGAACTCTTTTGACGATCAAGTCGATTCGTCCGGACGTCAGAGTGTTCGCCGCGGAACCTGCCTGGGCTGACGACGCGTTTCGCAGCCTGAGGGCGGGAAGCATTCAGCCGGCACTCAGGACAGACACGATCGCCGATGGTCTGCGCACTCCACTTGGCACACTCACCTTCCCCATCATTCAGCGCTTCGTCGACGACATTCTTTGTGTCGACGAAGACACCATCTTTCGCGTCACGGCCACGTTGGCGCATCGATGTCGCATCGTTGCAGAGCCTTCTGGTGCTGTCTCGCTGGGGGCGATTTTCCAGCATGGCCACTTGTTCTCGGGCTCAAAGACGGTCGCACTGATCTCCGGCGGAAACCTTGATGATCTTCGATTGCTCGGGAAGATGGTTTGAACAATCGTTCATTCCCGTAATCGCAACAGATCGTCAAGGCCTGGCAGCCAGCCGTTGAGAGACCGAGATGAGTCCCCCGGGATATAGTCGCGGTTGATTGTCAAAATAGGTCCTTTCTGCCGGAAAAGACTTTCGCCGCAGGCGAACGTTGTGCGACGTGCCGATGAGACGACCAGCCGATACTGACGGTTCACATGCACGAAGGTCGCGGCAAGCCGCGAAGTCCTGCCCGGCAGGAAGGACCTACCGAAATCGCTGACTGCACCCAGTCCCGTGGAACGTGATGAACGCGCTTGCGTTTTGGTGGCGATCGAGCGAAAGTTCCTGATGCATCGATGTCTGATCGGTTAGTTGTTTTGTCGTTTCGAGGAATCTCATGAGTCAGTCGCCGGAAACTTCCAAAGCGAAACGCGGTCCGATTGTGGCTTTCCTCGATCTGATTGAATGGCTGGGCAACAAACTGCCTGATCCCGCCGTGCTGTTTGTCGGAGGCATCCTGCTGGTTTGGGTGTTGTCCGCGGTGTGTTCGCCGATCCCGTTTACTGAAACACTGCCCGGGCAGAAAGACCCGATCCGCATTGTCAATCTGTTGACGCTCGATAAATTTGCCGACTTTCTTGCGAAGATGACGGAGAATTTCGTCAGCTTTCATCCTCTGGGTGTGGTACTTGTGGCGATGTTGGGTGTCGGCGTGGCGGAGCACTCCGGATTTATCAACGCTGTGCTGAAAACGATGCTCACGTTTACCCACAAAGCATTGCTCACCCCGATGGTGATCTTCGTGGCGATCATCAGCCACACGGCGGCTGATGCCGGCTACGTTGTAGTCATACCTTTGGCCGGTGTGATTTTTTATGCCGTGGGGCGGCATCCGCTGGCAGGTATCGCCGCCGCATTCGCCGGAGTAAGCGGGGGGTTTAGCGCAAACTTTGTTCCGTCGGGAATCGATCCGCTGCTGGCCGGGCTGACGACATCAGGGGCGAGGCTGGTTGACGAAACGTACATTGTCAATCCGCTGTGCAACTGGTACTTCACGGCGTGCTCCAGTCTGCTGATTATGTTGATCGGCTGGGGCATTACGGATTTCATTATCGAGCCGAAACTGAAATCATCGATCGTCGATGGTGACCCCAATGAAATGCCTAAGCTGCCGGAACTCAGTCAACGGGATAAGCTGGGAATGGTGTTGGCCATTCTGTCCGTCGTGATTTGCTTTGGGCTTTTGACGTGGTGGGCGCTGATGCCTCAGTCATCTTTGCAGGCCAGGCCACCGGCCGGAGAAGATTGGGCACTGTATCAGCGATTGACCAGTCTCAATAAGGCCGCTCCGGCTCGACTGATGGGTTCGATCGTGCCTCTGATCTTTATCTTTTTTCTGATCCCGGGAGTTGTGCATGGCTTTGTGTCCGGCACGTTTAAGACTCATCGTGATGCCATCAAAGGGATGAGCAAAGCGATGGAATCGATGGGCTATTATCTGGTGCTCGTCTTTTTCGCGGCGCTGTTTATTGCGTCGTTTGGTGAGTCAGGCTTTGGAGCGTTGCTGGCTGTCAAAGGGGCCGGAGTTTTAAAGAGCATGAATGCGTCACCGGCGGTCACGATTGGGGGTGTGATCCTGATTTCAACAACCGTGAACCTGCTGATCGGCTCGGCGTCTGCCAAATGGGCCATGCTGTCGCCGATCTTTGTCCCGATGCTGATGCTGTTAGGCATCTCCCCTGAGCTGGCTCAGGGCGCGTATCGAATCGGAGATTCCTCGACCAACATTATTACTCCGATGATGCCCTATTTTCCTTTGGTTGTCGTGTTCTGTCAGCGGTATGTCAGGAACACGGGGATTGGCACTGTCACCTCAATGATGCTGCCGTACTCTCTCAGCTTTCTGGTGCTATGGACGGCGTTTCTGTTTCTTTACTGGTGGATCGGAATTCCGCTGGGGATTCAGGGGCATTATGAATACGTGGTTCCAGTACCAACCCGGGCGATGTAATGGTCTGAACTTGTTCGGGCAACCTGGAATTGCTGGTGAAGAGCCGTGTTGTGCTTGAGTGTTCCGGGACAATTGACTGAAATGTCGGTCTGATGGTTCGCTGAGATTGCTCAGGGAGCCGCCCCCTCCCTGGAATCTTCCCGCCTGAATCAGTTCCCCCACGAACTACACTGAGTCCATTCGTGTTTCGAGCCACACTTCTCGTGATCAACGGAGCCAATCGCGGCAGCCGGTACGAAATTTCGTCCGCGCTGGATGTCGTGATCGGGCGAAGTGTGGGCTGCAATCTGCGACTGGATGACAGCGAAGTCTCACGGCATCATGCCCGAATCACTCACAACGGCACCGATTTCGTCCTGAACGATCTCAAGAGCGCTAATGGTACGAAGGTGAACGGACAGCCCGTTGCAGAGCGAGTTCTGGCGAATGGTGACAGTCTGCAGTTTGGTTCCAGTGTGATCGCCTTTCAGCTTGCGGAAAGTCATCATCCGCCGCTGGTGTCTGCCAATCAGATTCGGTTTGTGGAAGACGGTCGGCCGCTTGATGCCTCTGTGTTTGCTCAGTCTGTCGGGGTGAACGGTGTGGCCGCGATGCCACTGCAGGGGTCTCCCAAGACGGGGCTGGAACTGCTGTACCATGTTGCGGAAGAGCTGGTCACGCCGGTCCATTCACTGGAAGAGCTTCTTCAGCGGATTCTGGATCTGACCATGAACGCGGTTAACGCGGATCGGGGTTGTGTTCTGCTGAAAGACCCTGTCGGTGTGGATTTGACCGCCATTGCATTCTCACGCGGGAAGAGTCCCACGTCGGATGCTCAGCAGATGCCGGTTTCTCGATCCATCACCGACTACGTGCTGCGTCACGGCACGGCCGTCAGAACCACTGATGCCAGTCTGGATAATCGATTCCAGACAGGTCAGAGCATTGTCACGGCAGGAATTCGCGAAGCCATCTGTGCGCCAATGCGAGGCCGTTCGGATCTGCTGGGAGTTTTCTATCTCGACACAACAACGCCGTATGATCAGGCGATGTCGTCCGGCGTACCGATGCGGCTTAATGATGAGCATCTGCGGACGGTCATCACGGTCGCGAGGCAGGCTGCATTGGCCCTGGAATCGCGACAGTTTCAGGACGCGATGCTGAAGGCAGAACGCTTTGCAGCCATGGGCCAGACGATCACCGTGCTCAGCCATCATATCAAGAATATTCTGCAGGGAGTTCGCGGCGGAAGTTATCTGATTCGCATGGGGCTGGATAAAGAGCAAACAGATCTGATTCGTCAGGGGTCGGACATTGTTGAACGCAACCAGACGCGAATTTACGATCTGGTGATGGACATGCTGAGCTTCAGTAAGGATCGAGTACCTTCGTTGCAGTTGGCCGACCTGAATAAAGTGATCGGCGAGGTTTCTCAGCTTGCGGCCGCTCGTGCCGCCGAGTGCGGCGTCGCGATTGAGTTTCGCAAGGGCGACGATATTCCAACCTCGTTATTCGACGCGGAGGGGATTCATCGAGCAGTGCTCAACATCGTGTCGAACGCGATTGATGCGGTCGATGGAACGGAGAACGGCGCAGTTGTCCTGCAAACTGGTTACGACAAATCGGCCGAC
The DNA here is from genome assembly GCA_044235005.1 of Planctomycetaceae bacterium. Lineage (GTDB taxonomy): Bacteria > Planctomycetota > Planctomycetia > Planctomycetales > Planctomycetaceae > SXXK01. The sequence goes on from JBIIIF010000161.1 coordinate 13,735, forward strand.
ATGCTTTTAGTCGCCGTTAGTGATAATGGACCGGGGATTCCCGAAGACCAGCGAAACGCAATCTTCAACGTCTTTGAATCCTCGAAAGGGGCTCGCGGAACCGGGATCGGGCTTCCGGTCAGTCGAAAAATTCTGCGTGAGCACGGTGGGCGAGTTCGCGTGGAAGGCGGCCCCGGCCAGGGAACTCGATTCGTGCTCAGCTGGCCACGAGGGAACGTCACGTTGCAGGATATTGGTGATCTGATTCCCCGTGAAGATCCAATTTCGCGTCCGACGTCGACTTAACGGGATCGATTAGCCCATTACTTCCACGCCTCGTGTGGCACGACTGCTGGTAGGCCACATTTCATCAAGCCGAAATGTGGCCATCAGAATAACTCAACGGATCCAAATCCGTCTGCCTGGGTTGCTGATGGCCCTGAGCAACTGCCAGGGACCGTTCTTTCCGATTCCATCGTAGAACGAGATCGCATCCACTTCCGCTAATCTTCCAGTCGCGCGTCCACGTCACGCGATGGGACTTGTTCGGTGATCGGGAAGGCTCGGTCGTAAATCGCATTCAGAGTTTCGGTGATATGCTCGATCTGATGATTGACTCGATCCTGAAACTGCAGCCCCATGAAGGCTTTGGAGATTTCTCGGAAAAGGCTTTCGCTGGTAGATTCGGAAGACTGCAAGGACCGCACCAACTGCTCATGAAATGCCGCGAGTTCGTTGAGCATTTTCTTCAACAGTTTGCTGGTTGTTGCGTTATGCAGGGCGAGCGATTTTGTTTCGTTGGCGACGACGGAAAACGCGATTCCCTGCTCTCCAGCACGAGCCGCTTCAATCTGACCATTGAGCCCGACCATTCGGGCTTCCCTGGCGATCGTATCGACCTGGGTCAGAGTCTGTCGAGCAGCATCGAGGACCTTGTTCATGCCCTCCCGGCTTTGAACTCGACATTGAGAGAGCTGCACAGAGCTGGCAGCTTGTCGGGCCATTCCCGCGAACCCCGTGCTGACACCCAGCACCGAATCCTGAATGTCAGTGGCCATTTGCTGCAACTGTCCGGAGATCCAGGCCTCGGAAAGAGTTTTATCACATTGGACATCGCCGCCCGGGTGTCTCGAGGTAAACGTTGGCCCGACAACCCGCAATCGAAACAACCAGCCGGAAAAGTCATTCTGCCGAACTGCGAAGACGATCCTGGTGATACGATCGCCCCGCGTCTCGACAAGGCCAATGCCGATGACACAAAGATCATTGTGCTCAAGGGCGTCTCGCTGATGTCGAAGCGACGACCGTTCTCCCTGGAATGTGACATTCCACGACTCGAAGAAGCTCTCACCGACCATCGCGACGTCCGACTGATCGTGATCGACCCTATCGCCGGGTTTCTCGGCAAAGTGGATTCCCATAACAACAGTGAAGTGCGAGGCATGCTGGCTCCGCTGGCGGACCTTGCCAGCCGTTTCCACGTGGCGATCCTGACGGTGACTCACCTCGCGAAGACCGGCGGCAACAAAGCCTTTTACCGAGCCATGGGCAGCCTGGCATTTGCTGCGGCCGCACGAGCCGTCCGGGCCATCACGAAAAATCCTGACAACCCGGAGCGGCGACTGTTTCTGCCAGCCAAACTGAACCCGGCCAGAGATCCGGACGGGCTCGCCTATCGCAACGACGATGGGCGAGTCGTCTGGGAGTTCAATCCAGTGAAGATGCATGCCGACGATGCCTTCGCCGCCGAGACAGCCAACCAGCTCCCCCCCAGCGTGGCAGCGAACGACGAGAAGCGATCGCCTGGCTGCGTGAACACCTCGGCGACAAAACACTGCCAGCGAATCAAGTGATCGAAGCCGGCGAGCAGGTTGGCTTCGCGCGACAGTAGGAAATCCAGGTCCTGTTGAACGTTAAAAACTTGCGTGCGATCTTTATCAGGATTTCAAATGCTTGTGAAAAACGCGCTGACACCTTCCGGCAATGGCTGTCTGCAGAGATGCAGGCACATCATAGAAGCAGCTGTTGAAATTGCCCGAGGCTCCGGCAGTGCTGCGAAAGGCATTGAAATTCTCCGCAAGCAAGCCGTGAAGTTCGGCAGCCTGGCGAAGTCCAGCACGCCAGATTGCAATGTGCAAATAGAACGTCACTTAGTCGACCTGACGATGAATCCTCGGAATCAACTCCGGTCTGAGATGAATTTCAGCGGGGTATGATGAATGTGGCAAGCACAACTCGTAAAAGCACACTTCAAGATCGCTCAACAGTCGTTCCACGTCAATTCCGCCCAATGACGGAGCGAAGCTGCTCATATAGCCTCGTGCAGAAATGCTCATGCGCCGTGCTCCGCCAGGATTTCCCTCTTCGAAATGAAACAGAGCCACGGCCGCCTGAATCAAGCCCTGAAAGAACGGCTTCTCCGGACAGGTGAGTTCGCTCCAGAAATCTTCCAGCACGTCATGACATGCAAAGTATTCGCCTTCATTGAAGAGGCGAATCCCTTCGTCAATGCGAGGGTCGTTAAAATCACATGCAGCCATAGTCAATCTTATCTGTCAGCGTTATCGGACCGCTGGCCTGCCCGGCTTTCACAACCCGAAACATCAGTGAGGGATTGCTCTGTCGCGTTCTACCAATGTCTCAGTAAATCCCTCGCTGACGCAGCGGGTTAGGATGAAATCAACAGGCTGCACGACACAGCGAGCACAGCCTTGGCTGTTGTCGAACACTCATGTCCGAATAGCCTTGCCTGAAGCCTCTGTGAGCAATCTCGCAGCTACTTCGCAGCTTCTCGAACGCAGTACACATGACTGCCAACTCGAATCAGCAGACTGCCGCTGACGGCGGCGACTCCGTATTGAGTCGGCCCGGAGAACATCGCAGATGCCTGTTTACGCTC
>JBIIIF010000392.1:0-4795 GCA_044235005.1 Planctomycetaceae bacterium
AAAGCCTGTTCAGCGCCGACAAGGAGAATCGCACCGGTCAACAGTTTCATAGGATTGCTCTTAAGGTCAGGGGCGAAACGATCTGGCGACGGTAGTCACGGAATTACGTTACCAGTTGTCGATATGCAAAGAGAATCTGTACCTGCAATTCATAGTCCAGGCAACAGACGCCTGTGACTGTCATTACACCGAATCCCCGGATACGGACTCACCGTTCCCGAGAGTCTATCCTCGCAGATTCATTTCGCCATCGGCCCAACCGACATTTCCTTGGTCTATAGCGCACCAGAAAAAAATTCGAGTGGACCTCCGCAATCATACGCAGCCATCATGAAAAGCGTTTAGTGTCAGTGCCTGACTCGCTTTCTTCCTCGTTTGTCAAATGCTGGAAATTCTCACCGCCTGACCTCGAGTCGCATGATCCTGAGCCCCTTCAGCTCATCTCGTGCTGCCAACCAGTCAGATTTAAAACGTGTGTGGTTCCTGCCTTGTCCTCAATTCTGATCCCTTCTCCTGTTACGACTTTACCCACGTGGTGCAACGGAGTTTGGGACTCGGCAGCCTTACGGATGAGAGACTCAACGGAACATTCTGGTAGGCTGATGAGTAACTCAAAGTCTTCTCCATCTCCTATCGCTGCATGCAGGCGTTGCAAGTCCGGAAGGTGTTTCGGTACATCTGTGTGAATCGGGATGTCGCCAGCATACAGAATTGCCGCCGCGTAACTTGCCTCCATCATTCGTGACAGATCCATTGATAGTCCGTCCGACAAATCCATCATGGCGTTCATGGTCGTTTGATCTATCAGCCATCGCGCGACGGTGAGGCGTGGCTCAAAGGTCAGATGTCGTCCACTAGCCAGACTGCCGCCCAGCGAGCCGGTCACAAAGAGGCGATCTCCGGGTTTGGCACCTGAGCGCAGAATGGGGAATTTTCCCATCGGAGTTCCGGTCAGGCAGACGTTGATCGCAAACGGGCCATTCCAGGAGTTCGTGTCGCCTCCTGCCAACGTGAAATTGAACTGGTCGGTGAGAGATTCAATGCCGGCATACAATTCATCGAGGAACTCTCCACTGGGCGTCTTCATTGCTTTCGGAACTGCGATGGAAACGAAGGCTGCTGTAGGAAAACAGGCCATGGCTGCAAGGTCGCTGAGGTTGACAGCAACGGCCTTGCGACCTGCCAGACGTGGAGAAATCTTGTCCAGTTCAAAATGAACACCATCCAGCAGCATGTCGGTCACAACGACAATTCGGTCGGCGGCAAACGGAGTCTGCTCAACCCCCAACGCGCGGCCGCACCTGAGTACCGCGCCGTCGTCACCAATGCCGACTTCCACCGGTGGGCGAAGCGGAAATCTCCGCGCAAGTCGCCGAATGAAGTCATTCTCTGTGGTCATTCTTCAGCGCCCGATTTCATGCTTACCATTCTCCCGAACGCTGGAACTTCTCTTTCGCGTTCTGGGCAAACTTGCGGGACGCTGCCGCCATGTTTTCGAGGATCTCGTCGTAGGTGAGGCCTACCGTGCTGCGCGCGGCTTGAATGACGGTTTCGCATTCGTTCGTATCCATGAACTTCGCCGCCTCCAGGAGTTGCGGTTGTTCCTCTGGTGTGACCACAAGAAAGCCGTGCTTGTCTGCGTGAATGAGATCTCCCGGAGAAACCTTTCTGCCGAAGACTTCCACGTCGCAATTGAATTCGACAGCCTGGACGGCAGCATGACCCACGCACAATCGTCGAGCGATCGCCTTCAGCCCGGCGTTTGTCATTTCATCGACATCGCGAATGGCGCCGTCGGTGATCGTGCCGACACAACCAAGGGACTTATGAACATTCGCGTTCACTTCGCCCCAGAACGAACCAATCACTCGTGGCTTATCAAGGTCCTGAATCACCACAATTTTCGGTCCAGGCACGCTGGCCAGATAGCGGCGATATTCAGCATTGGCGTTCGGCTTTGTCTTCTTGTGTTCTGGATTGCTGGGCTCAATCTTCAATGTGACGGCATACCCAACCATTGGGCCCATCTGCGGCATGAAATCGCGAGTCTCTTCCAGATTAAATGCGTCAGCGCAGTTGTCGCGCTTTGTGATCTGTTCCCAGCCATTGTAGATGGTCGGCGTGTTCCATCGCTTTAACTGCAGCAGATCGGAGTGGCTCAGGATTCGTGGTGTGTTCATGCAAAACTGATTTCAGAAAAGTTGATTGAGTTTGGTTCGCATTCAAAACGGATTTCCCCGGAGTCTAACGACTTGCAATGGCTCCCGGCAACGATGCCCCGCGGTTCGTCCACGGCAACACATTTTTTGAATTTGAGCGGTTCGTAGGGTGTGACAAGTTCGCCCCAGCGAACGCAGGCACACCAGTTTTCGCACTCATCATCGCATGCAGCGCAACCGAAGGGCAAGCCGATGGCCACGCGGCGATGTTTTACGTGAGGCGCACATCGGTGTGCCTGCACTCGCTATCGCTCGTTTGTCACACCCTACGTTATTCACCCCATTCCGGTTCATCCCAACCGGGCACCGGGTCAATGCCGCCCCAGTCGAGATCATACTCGCCCTCGCCGACGAAACGATGAAACGACGACCATTCCCAATCACGGACTCGTGGCACGAGTTGATGTTTGCGAGGGTTCCAGTGACAGTAATCCGCACAGCGTTTGAGATCGTCTTCATCTCGAACGGTGTGTTCCCAATATCGCTTCTGCCAGATGCCACGAAGTCGGTGTTTCCTGCGAGAACGCGACTGCTCAAGTTCAGTACCGCCGGATTCCAGCCAGCGGCAAGTGAACTCTTCTTTGATACGAGTCCATCGCATGGGATAGCGAGCATCATTTGAGGGCAAAGACCAGATGGTGTGCCAATGGTCAGGAAGCAAAACGATGGCCACGATTTCGAACGGGTGATCGTTTTGGACTTTGAGGATTGCTTCACGAAGGCATGCTCGTCCGAGGTCGGTCGTCAGAATCGGCCGCCGACGATGGGTGACACAAGTGAAGAAATAGGTTCCTCCCGGGACAAAGTTGCGTCGATAGTTGGGCATGTGTCGCTCCCAGAAACCGTAGGGTGTGACAAGTTCGCTCCAGCGAACGCAGGCACACCGGGTTTTGCATCCATCATCGCATGCAGCGCAACCGAAGGGCAAGCCAATGGCCACGCGGCGCTGTTTTACGAGACGGCGCCCATCGGTGTGCCTGCACTCGCTGTCGCTCGCTTGTCACACCCAGTCTGTTGCGCTTTGAAAGACCGCGTTATCAGGCGAGCTGCATCAGGGCCGGAAAAATTCGATGGTTCTGAAACTCATTCTTTCTGATGGCAATGACTCAAACGAGTCGTCAGGGCTTTCGTTTCAGAATGATAAACAAGCCACCGGTTTCGTCAGGAAGTACTTCCCACTTCTCCGGTTCAACCTGCAGTTCCCGAACCTCGGCCAGCGAACGGACTTTGCTGTAAGGATGGCTGGTGTCCAGAACAATGTAGTCGGTGTCAGCGGGTACTCTGGGCTGATAATTATTCACAGCGCGGAGATAATCACTGTAGTCGTAGGATCGCTCGAAATGGGTTAGTCGCGTGTGAACATAGTCCGTGGAAGCGACTCGCGCGGTTGTCGGGATCTGGGCTATCACTTTTTCAAATTCAGCGGCTCGTGGTCCAGGAACGTAAAGGTTTCTCCAGCCATACGATGATTCGGCCGACCAGAAGTTTGCTCCCATCGGCATCATCGATCCGGTGACTGCTGTCAGCAGAGCACACAGAAATGCAAATCGAGCCCACTGCACACTGCGCTGGCATTGTGAAAGTCCGGCCGCCGCCGCCCACAGCAAAACGGGAAGCAATGGCGCATGGAAATGGTGGTACGGAATGGGAGGAATCTGAGCCGCCATGTCGACGGAACTGCTTCCTCCACTGGCGCCAGATTCGTTCCCCAGTTGAATCAAACTCAGCATCACAAAAGTGGGAACTCCGGCCAGCAGGTAAACAGGACGCCGCCACGTCAGTGTTCCGAGAGGAATAGTCAGCATCACAAGGTAGGTGAGAGTGCGAAAGCTGAAGAAGACGCCCAGAACTTTGCCCGGGTCACGCAGGGCCGTGCGAACAAGATCGCCGGGGCTGCTGCCGAGATCTCCAAAGTAACGGCTGTAATGAACATGAGCTCCGTCGCGAAACGCGGGAATAATGACCAGCACCGCCAGCAGCACGTAGAAGATGGAGAACAACAGAACTCCGAGAGACCATTTTGAGAAAGGTGTCAGAAATCTTCCGAGGCCATTATTCGTTTCACCCTTTGAGATCGATGCATTCGATTGTCCCTGGCTCAGAAACAGGACAAGCCCAATCGAGCCTACAACCAATGCAAAGTCTTCCTGAGTCGACAGCGCGATCAGGAAGAAAAGCGAAGACAGTCCTGGTCTCTGGCGTTCTGCGAAGTCGATGCCCCAGAACAGAAACGGCATTCCGTAGCAGCTTGGTCGCAATGTTTTAAGGTCGATGGCGATATCGAGATAATGCATCGGGAAGAACAACAGCCAAGCCAAAGCCAGCCACATCGCAGCTCGCGAACTTCCGGAGTGTCTGCGCGCGATCGAGAAAACCGGTATCGCGCAGATGGCCAGGGAGAACGAAGCACAAGCCTCCATCGTCAGGTAAGAAGGAAATAACATGTGAAGTGGAAGCAGCAAAAGATGAATCACCTGAATGTGTTCGCCCAGAAACAATCCCTGGTCGAGATAACTGCGGAAGCCTTTTCCGTTCCAGACGTTCCAGAGATGCTCTTCGTACATCGCGGAGTCGCC
>JBIIIF010000393.1:0-4792 GCA_044235005.1 Planctomycetaceae bacterium
CCCTGGACATCACCATGATGTTCTCGAATGAGATCATGCCAGCCCGAATTCAGTAGATTTCCAAACCATTCTCGTTCGTGCGGCAGGAAGCCGGACGTTTGTTCGTTGGCCTTCGCGTAGAAAATGTCCTTCTCCGTATGTGCGACGTTGATGTCACCTCCAAAGATTGTGGGCTTTTGTTCAGTTCTTTTTGAGGACCAGTTGATGAAGAGATTTAGCCAGTCATTCTTCACGGCTTGCCGATCCGGTCCTGATGAGCCGGACGGAAGGTAAACCGATGCGATACGGAGACCATTAATTTCGGCTTCGATCAGCCGTCCCTCAGAGTCAGGGCTGGACGGCGACAAACCCAGTTGGTGAGTCTGAAATGGATAACGAGACCAAATTGCGGTGCCGGAGTAGCCCGGTTTTTCGGCTGGATTCCAGATGACATGCCATCCGTTGGGAGCTTGAAACTCTTTGGGCAACTGCTCTGGCCGCGCCCTGACCTCTTGCAGCAGTAATACATCAGGCTCGATTGTGTCGAGGTGTCGTTGGAATCCTTTTCGAATCGCAGCACGCAATCCGTTGACGTTCCATGTTGTAACTCGAGTGGTGGTCAAAGTTTTCGGGCCTTAGAGGGGCTGTTGGTGTTGATTTGGTCAGTTTGGGGAGTTGAGTTGCTTTAATCAGATCCGACGAATTATCCGGATTCTGAGTTGCGTTGACTTGGCAGGTCCCGGCATAATTCTGGGTCAGGGATCGAAAAAGGTCTCTCATCTCAAGGGCTTTCTTTGAAAGTTTCTTCTGTCTGAGTGTGTATGGTAGTCCCCGAGAAAGGGAAATTGTCATATGAAGTCTAATCAGTTTTTCTCCGGCATTGCACTGGTTGGACTGGCTGCGTCTGTGACCGCTGGTTCGATGTATGTCTCTGTTTCTGCATCATCACAGCAGGAAACTCCTGTCGGCGCCGAGGGCGTAGCACCTCAGGCGGGGGATCCAATTTCGGCGGAGGCTGTGGTTGAGGAGGTTGCCAAGTCAATCAACCAGCCGTTGGCTCCTGAAGAGGTAATTCACTCCCGGAGTCATGATGTTCTTCTTGACGCCTCCGGGGCTTTTTCGGGGAAACTGTCGGCCATCACGTCCGGTGCGGAATCCAATGTGGCCTCGGGCATTACGGTGAAGGTGGTTCAGGAGGGCGCTGAAGCAGGCAGAGCAACCACGGATGAAGACGGGAACTTTGAGATCAGTGGTTTGAAGCCAGGCGTCGCCGCCTTGTTGGCCTATGGTGACAACAGCTTTTTGCTCTACGGCATCAACTTGGTTGCATCAGATGAAAAGCATCCCGCGACGAATGAAATTGACGTGGCTTCTGCGGTAGTTTCCGGTCCCGATCTTGGAATTGTCAGACAGTTGATCAGTGCGAAGCTTCCTAAGGCTGATCTTCGCTTTGATCAGGCTACCAGTGATGAGGATCAGAAGTTCCCACTCGGCGAAGGCGATGTCTCAACCTCCGTTGTTGGACACATGGTTCAGTTGCAGAAAGATGGCCGACTAAGAGGGGTGATTAATCTCCTTGACGAACGCACGGGGCGGGTTCGTGAAGTACTTGACCTGACGATCTACTTTATTCAAGAAGGCAAGATCGTTGGAAAGGCCGAAGTGGAAAACAACGGGGAGTTTCTCGTCGCAGGACTAGTTCCTGGGGCACATAGTGTGGTTGGAGTGGGGAAAGATGGCACTTTCGCTCTGGGCATTGAGATTATCGGGGCCGAGCAGGAGGTTGCCAGCTTCGGTTCGTCTCGTTACAGAACAGTTGCGGTGATGGCTTCGCTGGAAATGAGCCTTGCTCCCGCAAACGCCGGGAATTTTAACAGCACTAACGCGGGGGCTTTGACCGGCGGCAGCGTAGCTCCGGGTGCAACGCCTCCGGGTGCAACGCCTCCAGGTGCAAATCCTCCGGGAGCGCCGGGTAGTGCCGCGGGAGGAGCTGGTGGGGGTGCTGGTGGAGGAGGAGGTGGCGGCGGCCTCGGTGCACTTCTTGTTGGTGGTGCGATTGGCGCTGGAATTGGCTATCTCGCGGGACAAAATGACGGTCCGGCAAGCCCTGGAAACTGAGCGTATTGCTTTTCAGATTAACCCTCCAGCATATTTCTTGGGGGCTTTTTTGTTGGCATGCAAGTGTTGGAGAACTCTACTTGGCCTTGGGTCTGAACGCTTTCACCAAGTGTTCATGGGTTTCAATTCTCGGTCCGCCAATCAGATCAATACAATAGGGAATCGCAGGCATCACTGCATCAAGACACTCGCTAATGGCCTTGGGCTGACCGGGCAGGTTGACGATTAGGCATTTTCCCCGAATGCCCGCTGTCTGGCGGCTCAGGATCGCCGTGGCAACTTTTTCCAGCGACACCTTCCGCATGAGCTCGCCGAAGCCAGGCATCATTTTTTCACAGACGTCTGTCGTTGCTTCAGGCGTCACGTCCCTGTCAGCCGGACCGGTTCCGCCTGTCGTAATGATCAGGCAACAGTTGAGCTCATCCGACATTCGTCGCATTTCCTGAGCGATCGATGGTCGATCGTCAGGAACGACCTGGTAAATCGGGGACCATGGTGAATTAATCACCTCAGACAGGTAGTCCCGAATCGCCGGGCCGCCCAGATCTTCGTATTCACCTCGACTGGCGCGGTCTGATACTGTGAGCACCCCAATGTGTGCAATTGTTTCCATGTGAGTCAATATTCCCATTATCCTGGTGAGGTCTTGGAATCTTCCCACCGCAAAATTCCTGACCTGCACACCGTCAAAAGCTTCCCAATCATGGCAGTCCGTCTATGATGCGGCAACCCTGTGGGCGTCAAAGATTAAATTGTTGAACCAGAATACTCGCCTCAGTTCCCTCCACGCAGGTCGTACTACCCACTCAGTACGGCACCGCTGAAAACAAAGTCATTTGAAAATGTCTAACACAACTTCACTTCCATCGGGTGCCCCGGCGTTTTTGGATTCGCCGAATGAAGGTCCTGGGAATGGTGTCGCCGGGCATGGTACTGGACATGGCCTGAGTGCGAAGCCTCGCGTTGACATGGGCACTCAGAACGTCGAGTTCGCTGAGGCTCAGTTAGAGAGTTACCTTCGCGATCGCAATTCGGTCTCTCCTGACTGGAGAGATTATTTTGATGAGCTGCAGGTTGTTGATTCGGGCCTGACTCCCGAAAGCCTTCAGGCACCGTTTCAGGCGGAGAGTATCTTTCATAAGTCGACCGAAGTTCGAGTTGATCCGTCGACTTCGGATGCAGTGATTCTGCAGGAACGCCTTGATCAGCTCATTCGCAGCTACCGCGTTCGTGGCCATATCATCGCGAAGATTGATCCATTGAATGCTGAGCGTCCCAGGCCGGCGGAGCTCGACCCTGCGTTTTATGGTTTCACCGAAGATCACATGAATCGAAAGTTTTCGACTCAATGGGCTGGTGGGCCTGACACTCAGACGCTGCGCCAACTCGTCACCTGGATGCAATCGACTTATTGTCGGTCGATCGGTGTGCAGTTTATGCACATTGACAGCATGCAGGTGCGTCAGTGGCTGCAGGACCGTATGGAACGAACAGCCAACCGACTGAAATTGTCACGGTCAGAACAAGTGCGAATTCTTGAGCGGCTGAGTGACGCTGTTGTTTTTGAGGAGTTCGTTCAAAAGAAGTATGTTGGTGCCAAGAGCTTTTCTTTGGAAGGTGCAGAGAGCCTTATTCCTTTGCTCGACATGGCGATTGAGCGAGCTGGAAGCCAGGGGACTGACCTCATCGTGTTGGCGATGGCACATCGCGGGCGTCTGAATGTGCTGGCCAACATTATGGGCAAGAGCCCATCGAAGATCTTCCGCGAATTTGATGACGTGGATCCTCAGTTGAAGATGGGTCGTGGTGATGTGAAGTATCACCTGGGTTACAGCTCCGATCGCATGACTTCTTCGGGGCAGAATGTCCATCTGACATTGTGCTTCAATCCGAGCCATCTGGAGTTCGTTAATCCGGTCGCTCAGGGCCGACTTCGTGCAAAACAGGATCGAAACGAAGATTTCGAGCGTCGGAAGAGCTGTGTCATCCTGGTTCATGGAGACGCAGCTTTCGCTGGTGAGGGTGTCATTCAGGAAACGTTGAACCTGAGCGAACTGCCGGGGTATCAGACGGGCGGTACCGTCCACATCATCGTGAATAACCAAATTGGTTTCACAACATCACCATCAGAAGCGCGATCGTGTACTTATTCGACCGACGTCGCACGGATGTTGCAGATTCCGATCTTCCATGTGAACGGCGAAGATCCGGAAGCTGTTGCTCAGGTTGTTCAGTTGGCGATGGACTTCCGAGCGAAGTTTCATCGCGACGTGATCATTGACATGTATTGCTTCCGCCGCCGTGGTCACAACGAGGCGGATGAGCCAGCCTTCACACAGCCCACGATGTACCAGGTCATTCGAAGTCGCCAGACAGTCTTCAACAGCTTCCTTGAATCTCTCGTCGGTTTGCGCGAGGTGACGAAGGAAGAGGGGATGGAGATCGTCGCGCGTCGAGGTCAGGTGCTGGAGGCGGAACTGCTTGAAGCTCGTAAAGAGGGCTTCAAGTACCTGGAGGATAGTGGCGGAGGGATGTGGAACGGCTACTTCGGAGGTTCGTCCTCGAAAGCCGACTCTCCTGCGACAGGAGTTTCTGCAGACATCATTCGCAAAGTGATGTCGACGTTGACGTCGCCCCCGGAAGGCTTCAAGCCTCATCCAAAAATCGAAGCGGTCCTGGAATCGCGACGGAAGAT
>JBIIIF010000162.1:0-16532 GCA_044235005.1 Planctomycetaceae bacterium
TTGATAAACAGAACCTGATCAAATCTCTGGAATGGACCGGCGAATCCCTGTTTGACATGGCAACAAATCGAATTCGTGCCTGTCTGGCTGAAAGTCAGCCTGCGGGGCCCGCGAATACTCAGATCACTATTGGTGATTTCTTCGCGGAAGATATTTCCCGCGAAGACCTCATCCAGAAATTTGCACGCCTGCGAGTTCCTCGGCACTTGTTCCGTTTTCTGTATCGTCTGCTGACTGAGCACTGCAATCGAACGACCGAAGATCAGCCATCATGGAAGATTAATCGGCTGACTCTGGAAATGGTTAGTGACATCTACGCACGTGAACAGGAAGCGCTGGATCGCGGGCTGGGAACAGGCTAAACGTCAGCGGGCCGGTATACTCTGCAGTGAATTTCGATCGTTCGTCAGAGCGGCTCAAATCGCTCAGCCACAAAGGTCAACTCCGCAAAGCGTTGCGCGACTTCCTGAGCAACGCTGACGGAGGTGACGTTTGAGAATCGTCGGCTGAGCCACGTTACCGGACTCAAAAGTACGGTTGACGCATCGTACGCCGTCAGAAGTCGCCGATCACTCACATCAAGTGACTGGCGGACAGAGAACATGTTTATTGCCTCGCGAATTCGATCGACATCAGCACCGTACCAGCTTCGAAACAGTCGCGTCACATCCAGCCCCACGTGATCGGTGGCCATGGCATTCAGATCAATGATGCCCGTGACGCGTTCTTCTGTGAACAAGACGTGAGGCTTCCAGAGATCTCGAATCACGGGCTGAAGTTGACAAGAAACGCCGGCGACTTCCGTGAGTTGTTTCGTCAGCCATGGCAACCAGAATTCCAGGGCAGCGCAAAGACGTTTGGCACAACTGCGAAACTCCGGATCAGGTTCGCTGGCAGCCGCCTTTACGAAACGTGCGAGCAGTCCGTTGGATAGCTCAGAGGCAATCGAGAGCCGTCGTGAAATGCCCGGTGAGTGTTCTCGTGCGACTCGCAATGTCAGATTATCTGCCCGAGCCTGAACACTTCCGACCGCAGCTTTGTGGAACAACGCCAGGGCTTCAAGAGTAGACTCAACCTGAAGCAATGTTGGCGGTCCTTGTGCTGGCTCACCGGGCATCCACGGTTCCATCTGCCACACGAATTCGTGACTGCGGATGCGAGTTTGACTTCGATCGACATTCGCGAAACGCGGTGTGTCAGAAGTTCCAGGGAGCCCGAGCAAAGATTGTCGATGACGCAGCGGGACTGGGATGATTCCACAGCCACGCAAACTGACATCGCTGAGCAAAGCGACCAATTCACAGTAACGTTCGACCGGCATTGCATCAGCAGCCGGAGTTCGCCTTAAAACGTACACCGCGCCGGATAATTCCTCAAGTCGAAACACGCAGGCTCCGCTGAAGCCGCCTCCGACCGGGGCAAGCGTCTGGATCTCGATGCCATACAACGAAGCAATCTGCTTTGCTTCGGCTTTGTCGGCGGCATCGCGCGGAATCACTTCCCGGCCTGGCTCAGTTGATCGACGAGGCTCTTCACGAACGGATTGATATCGGCCTTGTACGTGAACGCTTCTTCTTCCCCGTCTTCCAGCAGGCTGTCATCAAAGCGTTTGACTTCTTTGCCTTCGGCGTCGAAGACATAGACGGCGGGGATAGAAGAGAGCTCCAGCTTCTCAAAGACTTTGTCAGATTCGACCGTACACAGAATGTTGGGAAAGGCGGCCTTTTGCTTCGTCAGAAATGCCTGAACGCGTTCGCGATAGAACTCCGCTGGCTTGCTCTTGATGCCAACGTAATCCACATTGAAACTGATGCAGGCAATCTTGTCACCGTGAGTCTTCTGCAGTTCGACAAGATTAGGGAACTCCGTCATGCAGGGCAGGCAGGACGTCGACCAGATATCGACAACGACGATGCGTCCCTTGTTGGCTTTGACTTGTTCGAGCACGTTGTCCCAGGTGCCGGCCGTCAGCGTAATCTTCGCTTCCTCGGCGGCCACTGCCTTTTCCTCCGCATGCAGAAGTGCGGCTGACGAGAACGAGCCCACCAGTGTAACCGACAAACAAAGAGCAGCAGCGGTAAGAATGGATCGTTTCATCGTGTTGTCTCTAAGGCAGTTCGGTATTCAAAAGTTCCAGCAGTTGAGAGTCATCCGAGCGATTCACATTGGACATTTCCAGATGATGAGTAGTCAGCTCGGCTTCTAACCCTGTGGCATTAGATCCCACGGGAGTTTCACTGGTAAAGAATACGCCGTCAACGGTCTGAAGGCGATTCAATTCTGACAGCTCCACGATTCCCACATGCCCGGCAGAGTTTGACTGGCCATCTGCATCGTAAAAAATTTCGCCCAGGGGGGTGATTTCAATCCTTGTGGTCGATTCGGGAATCGGTGTCGAATCCTTCAGTGCATAACTGCCCGTCGAGGTCACAAGTCCCAGCCGACCATCCTCAAGACGCTGGAAGTCGCCTCGCCGAGTAAACGTGTTACCGTCGAGGCAAAACATCAGGGCGCCATTCTTCGAACCGATCGCAACATGGGTCGGAATCGGTGATGGCTGCAATCGACCGGTCTCGAAGCTTCTAAATATCGTGACCTGTCGCGGAGTTGATGAAACGATGCCAGCAAAGTTCTGGTTGTTGACTGCTTCCGGAATCACAACCGTGCGGCGATAACCCGAAGACCACGCGGACTGAAGATTCATTCGAACCGCATTCTGCGCTGCCGTAATCGGGCTCATTGTGTCTGGCGAAAGCAGAGCTTCCGCGGAAGGAGTGTTCAGCGGAGTTCCCAGCATTGCCGTCGCGATTTCAGAATCCAGCGAACCGGACATCGCTCGCTTCTGTTCCAGAATGAATTCCACTTCCCCGGGATCCATCCCGTCGTAAGCTTCGGCCCAGACAGAAATCGTGTCAGGTTTAGCATCCGGAAACATGCGACGGATGAGTAACTCCAGTTGCCGCCGGGCTTCCGGATCAGCGGCTACGGTGGAAGGGGATGATTCAGCGTCGTGCCTCGGAACGGTCTCTTGTGTTTTGGCGACCTCGACAGGTCTGGCGGTATCCACAGCGGCATCCACCGATGAAAAGAAATAACGATCAGTGACTTCTTCCTGTTGCTGATGGCTGGCATTCATGATGGGAGAAGGCATCGGCTTCTCGATATTTTCCTCCGGAACACTCGCCAAAGCGCTGTCGATGGATTCTTTCGGGGCGGTATCTTGAGCAGCCGCACTCGTTGCCGTGACAGGAGCCAATGCGGTTTCGTCAGTTGCACTGACGACCTGTCCAGCGATGAGCCCTGCAGCGAAAAGCACGGCAGACGCGACGGCAAAAGCGATGAATTGTTGCATCGATGACTTCCCTGACTCGACGACACACGACTCCAAATCGGGCGTTGAACAGCCTCTCCCTGCGATCCTTCGGTGAGATGACCTTCCCGATATTTGGTCCGGAAACGACTGAGGGAATTTAGACGAAATTCAGGGCTTTGTCTGCCCCATTTTGGGGATTTCAACATGCTTCACACAAGCTTTGCCGACAGTCTTCCTGACGCGTGAGTTTAGTCGCACCCCAAGCAAATCTGTTGACCGCCCAGCCAGAGACGCCGGCTTTCTGGATTATCACAACCCGACGCGTCAGCGAGGGATTTCCCGAAACACTGCGTAAAACGCAAAAAGACAATCCCTCGCTGACGCAGCGGGTTGGGATGGCCCCATTAAATCAACAACGTGGTCCCCCGCGCGGCGAAGTTAAGCTGGCTTGACGGAGGCCTGATTCGCCTGGAGCCGCCTCATAGGCGACGCAGAAAGTCGGCAATCTGCGTTCGCATGGCGTCGGCATTTAGTCGCAGCACGTTATTGTGCTCAGTCTGCGGGAATACAATCATCGACTTCGGGATTCCATTCGCGGACTTAGCAGGAGCCAGCTCATGCAGTCTCTGCCCCAGCGACAAAGGAACGAGAGCGTCATCGGCTCCGTGGAATTGCAGCAGAGGACAATTCACTTCCTGAATATGCCGATCAGAGTGGTATCGATCCTGAAGCATTAACTTGACCGGCAGCCAGGGAAATTTGCGACTGGCCGTTTCTACCATCGACGAAAACGTGGCCGACAAAATGAATCCGGCCGGGGCCTGATTTCTGCGACACTGAATCGCTGCCAATTGCACTCCGACGCCGCCTCCGAGCGACTCTCCGAGTATCACGATTTTTGACGGTGAGTAGCCCAGTTTCGTAACAGCGTATTCCCACGTCGCTTTTGCGTCGCTGACCAGAGCCGGCTCAGACGGGGTTCCTTCTGAATCTCCGTAACCGTGATAATCGATGGTCAGTAAGTCTGTTTTCAGGGAACTGGCCAGTTCGTACCAGCGAGTTCTGAAGGCTCGGTGTCCTCCATTGCCATGCAGAAGCAGAATCAGTTGCTCCGACGGCGTCGACTGGACCTGCAGATGCCAGCCGCGAATGATCGCTTCGTCGTGAGAGGAAAACTCAACGTCCGCAAGCTTCTTAAAGGATCGCTTCAGATCCGGGAACGAATTCACCGGCAGCGATTCGGCTCGTGTTGCAGGATACAAAAGTTGCCTTTGAAACATGGCGGCAACGACGCACAGGATGAGATAACAAATCAGCAATCCGCCGACAACGTACATCAGTTTCCTTCGTAGTAGCGCACGCGTCGCCATCACTTTCTCAGATCGTATTCTTTGATCTTGCGGTACAAGGTCCGCTCACCGATCTCCAGCATCCTGGAGGCTTCTTCGCGGTTGCCGTCCGTCAGATCCAGCGCGCGTTCGATGTAGTATTTTTCCACTTCGGTCATCGGCTTACCGATCAACGAATCGGCCCCTGATGGGACATCCATGTCGGGTTCAGGAATCTGATCTTTGACCAGCACGGCAATTTCCGGCGGCAGTCCGTCAATATCGAGCACGCCGTCTGAATCAAGCACCAGCATACGTTCAATCGTATTTCGCAACTGACGAATGTTCCCGGGCCAGTGATAAGCCAGCAGAGCTTTCCTCGCGGCTCGCGAAAATCCCTGCACCTCACGCCCCGTGCGACGCGAGAGGTCGCGCAGGAAATGTTCCATCAGTAGTGGAATATCGCCCATGCGTTCCCGCAATGGCGGAAGAAAAATGTTGACGACATTGATGCGGTAATAGAGGTCTTCACGGAACTTGCCGTCCTGAACCATCTTTTGCAGGTCTGCATTCGTGGCCGCGACCAGACGCACGTTAATGCCCAATTCGTCGTTGGCACCAAGCCGTGTGATCTTGCGTTCCTCGAGAACTCGCAGGAGCTTCACCTGAGTATCCATCGGCATTTCACCGACTTCGTCCAGGAACAGAGTGCCCCCGTTGGCATGCTCAAACTTCCCGATTCGACGACCGGTTGCCCCTGTGAATGCTCCGGCTTCGTGACCGAAAAGTTCACTCTCCAGAATGCTGCCCGGCAATGCCGAGATATTCAGCGGCACGAACGGTTTGTTCTTGCGTGGACTATTCTGATGCAGCGCACGGGCGACCAGTTCTTTGCCGGTGCCGTTCTCGCCCTGAATCATGACCGTGCTGTCGGTCGGAGCAACGCTTTTCAGGATCTCCACGATGCGGCTCATCTGCGGACTGTTGCCGATCACGCCTTCGAACCCGAAGCGTTCTTCCAGTGCTCGTCGAAGTTCTGCGTTTTTGCGAATCAGCCGCAGTCGAGCAGACGCTTTTTCGACGGCCGATCGCAGTTCGCCAATGTCCAGTGGCTTGGTGAGATAAGTGTAAGCTCCGTGCTGCATCGCGGTCACAGCGGATGCAATCGATCCATGGCCCGTGAGTACGATGACTTCGGCTTCGGGCAGTTCTTCCTTGGCCTGTCGTAGAATTTCTAAGCCATCAACTTCGCCCATGCGGAGGTCGGTCACGATGACGTCCCATGATTCGGCGGCGATCAACTGAGATCCACGTTCACCGGACCCCGCGACTCGACAATCGCAATTAATCCGCGCAAGAGAATCTGCAACCGCCTGAGCATGGCCTTCGTCGTCGTCAACGATAAGGACTCGCACGGGGATGGTGGAAAGATCAGCAGGATCGTTTTTTGCTTCAGCCATAGACGATTAATGTGAGCCGCACAGCATTCGCCGCGGGTACGTGTTTCAATTTCGGTATTGGCACGAACCCCGACGAGCGCCGTGCCGTTGCTGGGAGAATATTCTAACGTTTTGCAGGCAGGGTTATCGTAAACCGAGTCCCTTTTCCTACCTCACTCTCGCAGGAAATTCTGCCGTGGTGAGCTTCTACGATTTTACGCACGGTGGGAAGTCCCAGACCGCTTCCGCCGGATCGTGTTGAGAAAAAAGCCTGAAACATCTGCCCCCGAGTTTTCTCATCCATCCCTTTGCCGGTATCGATAATCTCCAGCACAACGTCTTCGCCACGAGTACGCGTCAGCAGATCGATGGAACCACCTTCCGGCATGGCTTCGATCGCATTTCTGCAGAGATTTACGAGGGCCTGACGCATCAGAGATTTGTCGAGCATCACCACCGGAAGATCACTGTCCAGATGCGGGCGCAATTCAACTTCCATGCTGTTGGCCTGGGGCTCAAGGAAGTCAACGTAGTCTGAAACGATGGTGTTGAGATTTCCGTCCGACAAGTGCAGTTCACCGGCACGAGCAAACTGCAGGAAGGCATTCAGAATTTCTTCCAGGTTCCGACATTCGCCCTGCAGATTGGCAATCCTTCGCAGCATCCGACGTGCTCGCTGCGAATCGTCGTTTTCCAGTTCTTCCGCGAGCAGTTCGAGGTTCATCCCAATCGTTGACAGCGGATTCCGAATCTCATGCGCGAGCCCACCGGCCAGAGTGGCCAGCTCGGTATTCTCCGCCTGAAGTCGTTTGCGTTCCTGCTGTTCGTCGGGCATTTCCATCAGGACGATCCTGTACGATTATCATCGCCATGAATTTTCAGGTAGGTCCTTTCTGCCGGAAAGGACTTTCGCCGTAAGGCGAACCTGAGCGAGGCACTGTTGATCAAATCGGCCGACCATGGCCGTTTGGTTGCACGCATTCTCGCAGCAAGCCGCGAAGTCCCGCCCGGCAGGCGGGACCTGCAAAAGCCTGCTGCCCGATAGGCAGGACCAACAGATCAAGAAGCCCGGCCTTTGGAAAGGCCGGGCTTCGGTTGGTTCCTGCTTCAGATCAGAAGTAGTCCTATTCTTCGTCGTCCGCTGGCTCGTCTTTCTTGGTTGCGGTCAGGACCGCCTTGCGAGAAAGCTTCACGCGATTCTGATCGTCGACAGCGATGACCTTCACTTCGAAAGTATCACCAATCTTGCAGACGTCAGTGACGTTCTTTACGAAGCCATCAGACAGTTCGCTGATGTGACAGAGACCATCCTTGCCAGGAGCGATCTCGATAAAGGCACCGAAGTCCTTAATTGAGGTCACTTTGCCCATGTAAATTCGGCCTGGCTGAATCTCTTCGCACAAAGCTTCTACTCGTGCCAGAGCGGCATCAGCCGACTGAGCATTCGCGGCAGAAATCGTGACGGTTCCGTCTTCGGCGATATCGATCATCGCTCCGGACTCTTCCTGAATCGCACGAATTGTCTTTCCGCCCGGGCCGATCAACAGACCAATCTTTTCCGGGTTGATTGACGTCTGAACCAGCTTTGGAGCATGCGTTGAAACGTCGGTGCGAGGACGACGAATTGTCGTCAGCATCTCACGCAGCAGTTCTTTGCGAGCCTTGAGAGCCTGCTCCAGAGTGCCGCGGATAATCTCTTCGCTGATGCCTTCGGTCTTCAGGTCGAGCTGAATACCGGTCACACCGCGACCAGTTCCAGCAACCTTGAAGTCCATATCACCGAAGTGGTCTTCGTCACCCATGATGTCGGTGAGCAAAGTATACTTCGTGCCTTCGTCAACAAGACCGATACTGATCCCGGCCACTGGCTGCATAATCGGCACACCGGCATCCATCAGCGACAATGTCGCGCTGCAGACAGACGCCATTGAGCTGCTGCCGTTGGATTCCAGAATGTCAGAGATAATGCGGATCGTGTAAGGGAACTTTTCTGGTGGTGGAATCACTGGCAAAACAGATCGCTCTGCCAGACATCCGTGACCAATTTCACGGCGCCCCGGCCCGCGAATCGGCTTGCACTCACCCACGGAGAACGGAGGGAAGTAATAGTGCAGCATAAATCGCTGAGCATCTTCCCCGAACAGGCCGTCGAACTTCTGCTGGTCGCGAGTCGTTCCCAAAGTTGCTGTTGCCAGCGACTGAGTTTCTCCGCGAGTGAACAACGCCGAACCGTGAACGCGCGGCAGAATGCCAACGCGTGACGAGACAGCTCGCAGATCAGTCGGAGCACGACCGTCGATACGTCGGCCAGCCAGAATCTGATCCCGGACAACTCGTTCTTCAAGATCATGGAACGCTTCCGCGAACTGAGCCTTCGTCAGGCCATCAGCGGTCGTGTCAGCACCATCAGCAAAGTACTTTTCGATCAGAGACTTCTTCAGTTCTCGAACCTTTTCAGCGCGATCCTGTTTCATCTTCTGAGTCTTCGCGTCCTGCAGCTTGCTGTACGCTTCCGCCTTCAACGGAGCATAGAACGGATTCGCTGGCGCTTCGGTGAAGACAACCGGAGCAACGCCAGCCTGCTTCGCCAGATCCAACTGCAGAGCACAGAGAGTCTGAATGTGCTTATGAGCGAACATGATCGCGTCGCCCATTTCCTTTTCGGGAATCTGCTGACCGAAACCTTCGATCATCAGAACAGCCTTCTGAGAACCAGCCACGATCAGGTCGAGCTTGCTGGTCTTCATCTGCTCAACTGTTGGCATCAGAATCAATTGATCTTCCAGCATACCAACTCGAACGGCAGCGATTGGGCCTTTGAACGGCAAACCAGAAACCATCAATGCCGCGCTTCCGGCGGTGATGCTCAGTACATCCGGATCGTTCTCGCCGTCGCAGGACATCACGTTGCCCATGATCTGGACTTCGTCACGGAACCCTTTGGGAAACAGCGGGCGAATCGGACGGTCCGTCAGTCGGCTGGTCAGAACTTCGCGAGTCGTCGGGCGACCTTCGCGTTTCAGGTAACCACCGGCAAAGCGACCGGCAGCAGCAAGACGCTCACGGTAATCAACAGTCAGCGGAAAGAAATCGGTGCCGGG
Organism: Planctomycetaceae bacterium; assembly: GCA_044235005.1. Classification (GTDB taxonomy): domain Bacteria; phylum Planctomycetota; class Planctomycetia; order Planctomycetales; family Planctomycetaceae; genus SXXK01. The sequence goes on from JBIIIF010000162.1 coordinate 9,182, forward strand.
ACGAGATGGCCCTGACTGAGTAGCGACGAAAACACTAGTCTCACCGTACTGAATCATGACGGCACCGCTGGCTTGCTTCGCCAGTTCGCCGGTGGTGAGAGAAAATTTTCGTCCAGCAAATTCAACTTCAACAGTGACTTTCTTCACAATACTTTCCTTACCCGGACCAGCCGGTAAAACGGACTGCATCACAGGCAGGATCGAAAGTCAGATTCAACGCACAAGCAGCAACTTCACGACATCAGAAAAGCACGCAACAACTCAGATCTGTCCAGAAACCGCAACCAACGGCCGCCCTGTTTGATGCCATGCATCAGGGCGTCTGGAACTCCAGTCCAATTCGCTGCAGACCAAATCGCTCTCTTGTGAGGGGCCGACAGTGACAAGATCGCGTTGCGATCATCCAACACACTGCTCCAAGACCACCAAATCACTCACGTCAGACAACAGGCCTTCAACTTCCGACAACTCAAAGTCACCACAGGATGCGGCAATCCGCTACGAACCTGCGGCAGCAGTCAAACAACACTTCTTTAAAACGAAACCATCAAGCGACAACAATGACATCAACGACGAACACTTCAACAACAAACACCTGAACCACCACCTGACACGACTTCAAACGAGCCCTGCCCCAACACACAACAACGACCAACAATCAGCACTTCAGCACCACAAAACAGAAGCGTCGCCGAGGAGTACCGCGGCGACGCTTAAGATGACTACTTTCGAATTCCCAGCTTGCCAATGATTACCAGATACTTTTCCGGACTGTAACTTCTCAGATAATCCAGCAATTGTCGTCGACGACTGACCTTAGCCAGAAGTCCACGGCGTCCGGCATAATCCTTGGGATGAGTCTGCAGATGCTCAGTAATCGCCTGAATATCTGCAGTGAGAACAGCAATCTGAACTTCCGGAGAACCCGTGTCACCGGGCTTTGTCGCAAATTCAGCAATAACTTTCGCTTTGTGATCCTGAGCAATCGGCATAATTAATTCTTGGTTTTCAACAGCCCAACCAGCGGGTACACCCCAGCAGAAATCTGCAAACGATGCCCTGAAACGCCAGAAATGGGAGACAAAAAGTACCGATCAGGAAAACCGTTCCCCTGATCAAGGCGTCAAGTCTATCGCAACAAGCCTCGGAATTCAATGCTGCCCCTCGGCGAATCAACCGACCACCAATCTCAGCACCGGAGCTTAAATTCTCGTATTTTTCATAAAACCAGCGGTTTTCCGAGTCCCGATGCGACTTCTCAACGCTTCTGAGACGCCACTGTATCGGTCGCCGCCAATTGGGCTTCCGCGGCAAATTGCTCACTTCCGGCCAGTTCTCAAGAAAAGATGTCGCCGAACCGAGAAAGCTTTTTTGCACTGAGTTTCTGTTCAATAACGTGCAAGAACGTGAACTCTGAGTCTAAGGCCCCAGCGAACAAATAACCTCCCCACCAACTCATGGCGAGCGGTTGGCGTTAGCCGACCGGTATGCCATTCTACCGGCCGGTTCACACCGGGCCGCTCGCCAAACTGGTCTCTTATTTCTTTGCCGCTGCCTAAGATCGCTGCTGCTCCCGCTTCGCCGCGTGAACATCAACCCTTGTGGCCGGCCCGTGCCGTCAGCAACGTCAATCAATGATTGACACGCGTCCCTGAACTCCAAATGATCGTCGCGACCGACTACCGCAAACCCATCCGCATTGAATCTTCAATGCATCCAGCAAGGCGAGGGGCCATATGTGATGACCAGAGAACGACAGAAGCCTCAGCGATGATTCGGCTTTACGCATGCCGTGACAGTTGACTGGGCAGATTGAAATCGTAAAGCTGCGGATGGTAATATGGACCTGTCTGCTTTTGGGGGTCTTAAGACTGACTATCAAGCTGAACTTCAAGCTCAAGGCCTTGCCCGCACTTCAGGCCGTTGCTAATGGAATCCACAGTAATTTTTATAAGTCCGCTCGGAGCCGACAGTTGAAGATCACAACAACGCCAATGGCCGTACTTCTGTTGACCGTCGGGTTACTTGATTCGCCGTCAATGGCCGACGTGATTGTCATGAAGTCCGGACAGCGGGTCGAAGGCGAAGTGTTGAAGGTTCAGAAGGACACGGTGTTTGTGGACATCGGTGTGGACGTGGTCAAAATCCCCGTGGATCAGATCCAGGAGCGAATTGAGACCACCGCGAAATCGGAAGCAGTAACCAAAACTGACGACGGCGTTTTCATGACGGCCGACCTCCCCGAGAGAACAGTCAAGGAGCTTGTTGGCAAGTACGGCGAAGGCGTTGTGCTGATTCAGAACCCCGAAGGCCTGGGTTCCGGGTTTATTATCAACGATCGAGGATACTGCGTTACGAATTACCATGTCGTTGAAGGGCAAACTCGAGTCGCCGTGACCATCTTTCATCAGGGGCAAAATGGCGATTTTGAGCGACGAGCGATCCGGGACGTGAAAATTCTGGCCCTGAACCCCTATTTCGATCTCGCGCTGCTGGAGATCCCGGCTCAGAAAGACCTGAAATTCCAGCCGGTTTATATCGCCGATGACGACAGTCATCGCGAAGGAGACACTGTTTTCGCCATCGGAAGCCCGTTGGGACTGGAACGATCCGTCTCCGAGGGCATCGTGGCCTCCAGAAACCGCAACATGGACGGGATCGTGTACATCCAGACCACTGCTCAGATTAATCCCGGCAACAGCGGTGGCCCTTTGTTCAATGAAAAAGGGCAGGTTGTCGGTGTTATCAATATGAAGCTGACGTTTGGGGAAGGTCTAGGGTTTGCCATCCCTATTTCCTACCTGAAGCATTTCCTAAGAAACCGAGATGCATTTGCCTTTGATCGAACGAACCCGAATACTGGGTATCATTACCTTGAGCCACCCAAAAGAATGAATTCAAGGCAGCCGTACGAAGTTCCGGAAGCAGAAGTGAGCGGCAAAAACTGAGTGTGCTCAAGGTTTTGAATGGCGGTTACCGGTTCTGTTTTTGAGGTTTTTGAGAAATTTGGAGAATGCGGCGAACGGTGTCTGCGGTGAATGTCGTTCGTTTTAAGGAAGAGTTCTGCCCGGTAGCCTGGAGGCTTCCACTTTGGCAGTGGACTGGCTGAAATGATGAAGAGGCATACAGCGGATTCCACCCAATCTGGAGGAAGACTCCAAAAACTGGTCTTTATTCTTGACAACTGGCCTTTTGGGCCTTAACACATGGGCGGGTTCTGGCATACTTTTTGACCGAGCCTCCCGCCAACTACCCCACCTCGGCTAAAAGTCCCGCCATTTCTGCCGATAGACAGCTTACGATTTCTGTCAGCCAGCCATCAACGGATTGCTGGACGGCGTTTTTTCCCTGGAGAGACCTGGATGATTACTGGACGTTCTCGAAGAAGCTTTCTGCACGTTGGTTTTTGTGGTGGTATTGGCCTGACACTGGCTCAGTACTTCCAGATGCGACAGGCTCAGGCAGATATCAAGAATTACGAGAGCAAAGAAGGTACGGCGAAGTCCGTGATCTTCATCTTCCTGCCAGGCGGGATGGCTCATCAGGAAAGCTTCGACCCGAAGCCTTATGCTCCTATTGAGTATCGCGGCCCGATGAGCTCCATCGAGACCAACGTTCCGGGTGTGTTTATCAACGAGCGATGGGTTCAGACCGCAAAGGTCATGGACAAAATCACGGTCGCCCGCAGCATGACTCACGGTGAAGCTGCACACGAGCGTGGCACTCACAACATGTTCACGGGTTACCGTCCAAGCCCAGCGTTGTCCTATCCGAGCATGGGCAGCGTGGTTGGCCATGAATTCGAACCACGCAACAACATTCCCCAGTACATCTGTATTCCTGGCCAGCCAAATGAGTTCGCTGGAACGGGTTACCTGAGCTCATCTTTTGCTCCATTCAGCCTGGGTTCAGACCCTGCTGATGGCGGTTTCTCTGTTCGCGACCTGCAGTTGCCGGGTGGTGTGACCGACGAACGATTCAGCCGTCGCCGTAAGGCTCTTGACGCGGTCAACGATTACTTCGTGACGAAGGAAAAAGCTGACTCTCTGGATGCTGTGGATACCTTCTATCAGCGTGCTTACGGCCTGATTAGTTCACAGCAGGCGCGAGAAGCTTTCGATCTCAGCAAAGAACCAGACAAGCTTCGCGACGAGTACGGCCGTAATACCGCTGGTGCTCGTATGCTGATGGCTCGCCGTTTGGTCGAAGCTGGGTCTCGCTTTGTCACTCTCACCTATGGTGGCTGGGATATGCACGACAACATCGCGGCGGGAATGAATGGTCAGGTTCCTCAGTTCGATCAGGCCTTTGGTCGACTGATTACAGACCTTGAAGAACGCGGACGCCTGAACGACACAATGGTGTGTATCGCCAGCGAGTTCGGTCGTACGCCAAAGATCAACGGAACAGCCGGTCGAGATCACTGGCCGAAAGTGTTCAGCGTTGTGATGGCCGGTGGTGGCATGAAGCGGGGTTTCGTCTACGGAACATCGAATTCCACAGCCAGCGAACCTGAAGACAATCCACTGAACGTAGAAGACTGGGCAACTACGATTTACAGTTGCCTCGGCATTAATGCGGACAAGGAGCTGATGGCTCCTGGTGATCGTCCAATTGAAATTGTTGACGGTGGCAAAGTTCGTCAGGAACTTCTGGCATAATCAATTTGCAATTCGAACGACGCTGCTGGCTGGCTTAATCGTTGGTCGGCAGCGTTGTTTTGTATTGTGAAATCGTTTCGGTCGGCGTGGCGTCGCTGCGCCAAGGTTCGGAGGTCTGCTGGCAGAGTCAGCGGGCTTCTTTGGTGGGTGATTCCTGCTCTGTGCTGCAGGTCTTAAGCGAATTGCCTGATCACGGATTTGAAAAGGCACTGGCTAAGGGAAGGAACCCGAATCTCAAATTCAACGGAAGTGACTTTGCCATGCGTTTGTCATTGGCTATTTTGCTGTCATCAGCAGCCGTCGTGTTGAGCCCAGTTGAGGCTTCAGCGGCTGATCCGAATCTTTCCATTATCCTTCCTCGCGGTGGTCAAAGAGGAGCCGAACAGGTGTTCCGCTTTTCCGGAGCCCGCCTTCAGGATGCCGAGCAGATTCTGTTCTATGAGCCGGGCTTTGAAGTCCTTGAAATCAAAGCGGCTGATGCGAACAACATTGATGTGAAGGTGAAGATCGCTCCGGACTGTGCGATTGGAGAGCACACCGCTCAGGTGCGAACCAAGTCGGGCATCTCCGACTATCGCACATTCTTTGTTGGCGCCCTGCCGACAGTCGAGGAAAAAGAACCCAATACGGATTTCGCGGCACCACAGGCTGTTGACTTGAATGTGACAGTCTCAGGCACTGTTACCAATGAGGACGTTGATTACTACGTTGTCAATGCAACGAAGGGACAGCGAATCTCTGTGGAAGTCGAAGGAATGCGTTTTGGTCAGACTTTGTTTGACCCTTACATCGCCATCCTGAATGACAAGCGTTTCGAACTCTCCGCCGTGGATGATTCTCCACTGGTTAAGCAGGACGCTGCAACCTCGATTATTGCACCCGAAGATGGCAAGTACATTGTGGAGATGCGTGATAGTGGATACGGCGGCGACGGCAACTGTCGCTATCGGCTGCACATTGGAACGTTCCCTCGCCCAACTGCGGCCTATCCGGCTGGCGGAAAAGCCGGGGAAGCATTGGATATCACCTTCATTGGTGATGCCAGCGGGCCGATTACAAAGAATGTAGCTTTCCCGGCTGAAGGTGCTGAAACGACGGTCTACATTGAAGACGCCAGCGGGATTGCTCCCTCAGGGCATGTCCTGAGAGTTTCTCCGAACCCGAATGCGTTGGAAGCAGAGCCAAATAATGGTTTTGAGAATGCAACTGTTGTTGCGTTCCCCTCTTCATTCAACGGGATCCTGCAGGAGCCTGGCGATGTAGACTTCTTTAAATTCGAAGTCGAATGCTACGGTCGTCGCATTCGTTCTCCGATCGACCCGGTTATGAACCTGTATAAAGCCACTGGCGAAGGGATCACTGGAAACGATGATTCACGCGGACCGGATAGCTACTTCCGGTGGCAGATTCCGGCTGATGGTGACTATGCACTGAGAATTGCGGATCACCTGAATCGAGGTGGGGCTGAATTCACTTACCGCGTTGAGTTTCAGGAAGTTAAGCCTTCATTGAACGTGGGTATTCCTCGAGTCGCCCGTTACTCGCAGTCTCGCCAGCAAATCTACGTGCCACGCGGAAATCGCTATGCCACGTTGATTTCTGCCGAGCGAATCAACTTCGGCGGGGAACTCACAATCGATGGTGTGCAACTGCCGCCTGGAATCACCATGGTCGCTCCTCCAATGGCTGCGAACATGAACGTGATGCCAGTAGTCTTTGAAGCCGCTGCGGATGCTCCTCTGGCGGGTGCTCTTGTTGACTTCAAAATGAAGCCGACTGATCCTGCCCTTGCAGCCGTGAGCGGACGATTTCAGAATCGAGCAGACTTCGTGATTGCGGGCCCGGGTCAGTCACTTTACGTCTGGAAAGACGTCGATCGATTGCCGGTCGCTGTGACGGAAGAACTGCCGTTCACTCTCGAAATTGTGCAGCCGAATGTTCCTATCGTGCGAAATGGCATGATGCTGTTGAAAGTCGTCGCAAAGAAGAAAGAGGGTTGGGACGAGAATATTCAGGTTCAGTTCCCTTATCGACCGCCCGGGATTGGTGCTAACAGCGAAATCAGCATCCCTAAGGGGCAGACCGAAGGCCTCTATCAGATCAATGCCGATGCGAATGCTGCGATCGGAAAGTGGCCTGTCTACGCTTTGGGTTATGCCAACATCAATGGATCTGCGTGGGCATCAACTCAGATGGCAACGATTGAGATTGCGGAGCCTTATGTTGGCCTGACGGTCCAGCGTTCCTCTGTCGAACAGGGCAAAGAAACTGATGTCGTTGTGGATGTGCAGGTTCTGAAGGAACTGAAGGCGCCGGCTGTTGTGACTTTGGTAGGTTTGCCTCATAAGGTCACGGCCGAGCCTTTGCAGATTACTGCCGAGACAAAAGAACTGGTCTTCAAGGTCAAGACAGCACCGGATAGTCCTGAGGGGACTCATAAGAATGTGTTCTGCCAGGTCACCGTTGTAGAAAACAACGAGAATATTGTTCATGCTCGTGTTGGGAATTCGGAACTGAGAATTGATAAACCTCTGCCTATGCCGACTGCGGCTCCAATGCCGGCTCCTATGCCTGCAGTGGCCGCTGCGGCCCCTGCCCCAATGCCGGCTCCTCCAGTAGAGAAAAGGTTAACGCGTCTTGAAAAGTTGCGACTGGAATCTCAGAAGAAGGCAGGCGGCGCTCCAGCAGCT
>JBIIIF010000394.1:0-4763 GCA_044235005.1 Planctomycetaceae bacterium
TCACGATTGGCGGCGACGTGAAGTCTGTACCGAAGCCGAAGCCCGCCAATGAGGACCAGCCGGCACAGAAAAATTCTGAAGTTGTGCGACGTGCTGCTCCGGTGGAAGCGAAAAAGAAAGTGGCCGCTCCTGTCGTTTCAGAAACGTCCTCGCACCCGGTTGCGGCAAAGACGACTTCTGCAGGGCGTCGGGCGAATCGGCCGGGACAGGATCGTGGCGCTTCAAGGTATCGAACGCAGACACCGAGTGGGTGGAAACCACTGCTCACAGGATTAATTGCCACGACCTTAGTCGGCGGCGCGGTCTTGGCGGGGTATACCTATTGGATGCAGCCTTCGGATTCAGCGGACGTGGTTGCTGGAGCCGATGCAGATGCGGCGAAGTCTGAGGCTGCGGGGATCGCGGAGGCCTCATCAGCACCATCCGGCGACGATCAACCTACTTCCGCTCCCGTGGCAGCCAATGGTGCATCTTCTGCTTTGCCCGGGGCGACATCGTCATTAGCTCTCGGTGCGGCCCAAACGACGTCGGCCGTCAGTGGAACCGCCTTAAGGAAGAATGCGGAGCGGCAGCAGAAGCTGGAAGAGAAGATCATTCCGTTTCTGAAGACGCATTGCACGGACTGCCACAACGCCACCGAACAGGAAGGCGGGATTGCTCTGCATGATCTGGAATCGGTCGATCAGTTACTGAAGGATCGAAAGAAGTGGGAACGTGTCTATCGCATGATCAACGCAGGAGCCATGCCTCCGTCCAGTTATGATCCGAAGCCTGAAGAGCCTGTTCGCAAAGATATGGTGGATGCGTTGTATGACGAACTCTACAACTTTGACTGCAGCACTGTGCACCACGCTGGCCGGTCGACTCTGCATCGCCTGAATCGAGCAGAGTACAATAACACTATTCGAGATCTCTTTGGGATCAAGCTGGCTCCGGCCGACAAGTTTCCTCAGGATGACGTCGGTGAAGGCTTCGACAACATCGGGGATGTGCTCAGCCTGCCGCCGTTGTTAATGGAAAAGTATCTCGATGCCGCAGAAGAAGTCGCTGCAGCCGTCATTGATACGCGAGATTTCTCCAAGGGCACGACGCAGAAGTACGACGCGGCTCAGTTCAAATCGACGCTGGATGGCAACATTAATGAACAGGGCTTCTACGTTCTGCACACGCGAGGAACGGTTTCAGTCAGTTATGACGCAGTCGCCGATGGGACTTACAAGGTGCGGATCGAGGCGGCTCAGACAGAAGCCGGTCCGGATCCATCTAAAATGGAACTGCTGATCGACGATAAGCCGGTCAAGGAGTTCGACGTGAAGGGTCATCGCAAGCCGGCCTTGTTTGAACACGATGTGAAAATCGCCGGAGGCAAACGCACAATCGGTGTCGCGTTCACGAATGACTTTTATGACGAAAAGGCTCCGGAGAATCGACGCGACCGAAACCTTGGCATTAAGTTCGTGGAGATCATCGGCCCGGAAGGCGGTGGGACTCCGCAGTGGCATGAAACTCATCGCCGTTTCGTCACGGCTGTGCCTTCAGAATCTGTTTCTGTGAAGTCAGCCGCCGCAATCGTGCTGCGCCCGATGCTGTATCGAGCGTTCCGGCGTCCCGTGTCGGATGGCGAAGTGGATCGATTCGCGTCATTGGTCGAGCAAACCGTGACGCAGCACAAAGAGACTTACGAGTACGGCCTGTTCGTGGCCGTGCAGGCCATGCTGGTGTCGCCCGAGTTTCTATTTCGGAAAGAAGCGGATCCGGAAGCGAATCAAACGGAGCGAGTGCTGAATGAGTACGAAGTGGCGGCTCGGCTGAGTTATTTTCTGTGGAGCAGCATGCCGGATGATCAGCTGTTTCAGCTCGCGGAAAACAAGCGCCTGCTGGACCGATCGGTTCTGCGTGAACAAATCGAACGCATGTTGCGCGATGAAAAGTCCGCTTCGCTGGGACAGAATTTTGCTTCGCAGTGGCTGAATCTTCGCAACCTTGCGGATGTGCGACCGAATCCCGAAGTATTCCCGGAATTCGATGATGCTCTGCGAGCAGCGATGGGGCAGGAAACTCTCATGCTGTTCAATACGATTGTCCGTGAAGACCGGAGTGTCGATGAGTTCCTTGCCGCCGATTACACATTCGTGAATGAACGCCTTGCCAAACACTACGGTATCAACGGCGTGACCGGCGATCAGTACGTAAAAGTTTCTTTGCAGGGTACGAATCGCTCGGGCGTGTTGACGCATGCAAGCATTCTGACCCTGACATCGAATCCAGGACGCACGAGTCCAGTAAAACGCGGCAAATGGATTCTGGAAAACATCCTGGGTGATGCACCGCCGCCAGCACCGCCGGGCGTTCCGCCTCTGGAAGAAAGCACGAAAGACGTGACGGGGCTTAGCCTTCGTGAACGTTTGGAGCTGCATCGCAAAGATCCGGGGTGTGCGTCCTGCCACAAGGCGATGGATCCGCTCGGGATGGGGCTGGAGAACTTTGACGCCGTTGGTCGCTGGCGAGAAAAAGACGGCGAAAAGCCTGTGGATGCCTCCGGAGATTTGCCGTCCGGAGACAAGTTTTCAGGACCGGCGGAGTTGATGTCGATCATTCGAAGCCGTCAGGAAAAATTCTCCCGAACGCTGATTGAGCGTTTGCTGGTCTATTCCCTGGGACGTGGCCTTGAGTACTATGACAAGTGTGCGGTTGATCAGACGATGGATCTGATGAAAGAACGAGGGAATCGGTTTTCTGCACTTGTCGAAGGAATCGTGACATCCGATGCTTTCCTGAAGAAGAGTTTGACTCGAGAAACGAACATTGGAGTTGTTCAGTAGTAGTCAGTTATTTTGAAAGGGAATGGCTCAAACATGAAGTGTCAAAAAACTGGTATTACAACGACATTCAGTGGGACCATTATTGCTCTGATTTCGCCTGGAAGAGGCGGCAGCAAATAGCCCCAGGCTTTAGCCTTGGGGAAGTCATTTGATGGTGAACGTGAAGCCGTGAAACGGCGACAGCAATGTGTAGATATCGTTGAAAAAATCATCGCTGTCGCCGTTTCACGGCTGTTGGATTGTGTTTTGCCTCCCACCCGAGGCTGGAGCCTGGGGCTAAATGCTGCCGCAGCTTCGCTGCGAAACACAACCTGAAATAACGAAAAAAACTTGCGCAATCCCCGTATTATCCCGCCTACTGTCATCTAGTGATCGCGCTGATCTTTACAGGAGTTTAACCATGAGCCAGAAACACATGCATCGCCGTACTGTTCTCCGAGGGATCGGTACTGGTCTCGCACTGCCTCTGCTGGACATTATGCAGCCCACGAAAGCCGCTCTGGCTTCAGGTGCAGTTGCGAATGCTCCGGTCCGCATGGCATGCCTGTTCTTCGCAAACGGGGCCATCATGGACAAATGGCGGCCCACCGGGGAAGGAAAGAACTTCGAACTCTCGCAGACGTTGTCCCCACTGTCCGAGGTGAAGGACGATCTGCTGGTTCTGGAAGGATTGACGCAACACCACGCCCGCGCGAATGGCGACGGTGCCGGCGACCATGCTCGCAACGCCAGCGCGTTTCTGACGGGGGCTCAGCCGAAGAAAACTTCCGGAGCCGACATTACCGTAGGACAGTCGATTGATCAGGCGATTGCGGAACGTGTTGGCTCGCAGACCAACCTGTCGTCCATTGAACTGGGGATTGATCGTGGTCGAAATGCGGGCAATTGTGATTCGGGCTACAGTTGTGCTTACTCTTCCAATATCTCCTGGAAGACAGCCACAACACCGTGTGCCAAAGAAGTGAATCCTCGTGCGGCCTTTGAACGCCTGTTTGGTAGTCCTCAGACGGCCGCCGATCAGGAACGTCGGAATCGGAATCGGAAGAGCATTCTTGATTTCGTCAGCTCTGATGCCAAACGCATTGAGGCGAAACTGGGCGGTGCTGATCGCCGCAAACTGGACGAGTATCTCTCCAGCGTGCGTGATCTTGAAATGCGGGTCGCTCGGGCGGAAAAGAGTTCCAAAGAGATTCCGGAACTGGCTCTTCCGGATGGTGTTCCTTCCGAACTGAAAGAACACATCAACCTGATGTTCGACATCCTGACTCTGGCGTTCCAGACGGATACGACTCGCGTAGCCACCATGATGCTGGCCGATGCGGGCAGCAACCGCACATATCCGGACGTCGACGTGAAGGACGGCCATCACGAGCTGTCTCATCATGAGAAGGATGAGTCCAAGATGGAGCGAATTTCCCGCATCGACAAATACCTTGTCGAACGATTCGCTTACTTCCTGAAGGCGCTGAAGAGCACGAAAGAGGGCGAGTCGAATCTGCTGAACAACAGCATGATTCTGTACGGAAGTGCGATCTCCGACGGCAACCGCCACAACCATGACGACCTGCCGATCCTGCTGGCCGGACGAGGTGGCAACACGATTCAGTCCGGACGTTACCTGAAACTTCCTAATGAGACGCCTCTGAATAATCTTTACATTTCCATGGCAGAACGCATGGGCGCATCGATTGAGAAGCACGGCGACAGTAAGGCCAGGCTGGATCTGGCGTGAGACGTTTCTTTGCGGCCGAATTCATGAGAATTCGATTACTTTGCAGGCACCATTGAGATTAGAGGAATGGCTCGACGCGAAATCGTGTGCGAGATCTTGTAGAGCATGGTGACACGCAGTTTTCTGACTCCGGGAAAACTTTGTTGCGATTCACCGCGAAGCGGTTTGAGAAGGTAGCCGGTGGTCAGCGCAGCGCCAACCACCGGTTT
>JBIIIF010000395.1:0-4762 GCA_044235005.1 Planctomycetaceae bacterium
GCATGTTCTTCATGACCTGTTTCGCCCTCATGCGATGCCCCATGATCGGCCTTGTGCATGACAGACCAGTGATTCGCATTTCCCCAGATCATCAACGCACTAAAGCTGCAGACGAAGCCAGTGGCGATGCAGCCAACGGCGATCCAAGCGGCTGCGCGACTCTTTCGGGTTCCCCAGAAGCCACCGAAGATCTCAACCGCAAAACCGACAAGCGGCAGCAGCCATGCGATCATCAACAGGTTTCTTAATGTTTCGCCCACCATGTGTTATCCAGGAAAATCAGCGTCGTATCCAACCAACCGCAAACACGCCTCAACCACTCATCCACACGAAACTTAGCCCTTGAGCTTGTTCGCACGGTCCACGTCGATCGTGAGATGGTTGTTATAAAAGTTCAGTGCAATGGCCAATGCCACAGCCGCTTCTGCAGCCGCCAGCACAATCACAAACAGAGAAAAGACCTGCCCATCGAGACCCAGATCTGTATACCGCGAAAACGCAACGAAGTTGACGTTGGCCCCGTTCAGAACAAGTTCCACGCCCATAAGAACACCGATTCCGTTTCTCTTGGTGGCCATACAAATGACACCACAGACAAACAGAACAGCACCAACCAGCAGATAAGCGTTCAGTCCAGCAGCCATGAATTCCAATACCCCTGCCAAAGGTCAGCATCTCTGACCTGACGATTATCACTACACCGAGAATCCACTCTCAGAACTCTGAGACAGCTATGTTCCAGCTCGTCAAATTCTTCTCAGGCCAGGCTCTCAGAAGCCACCACTGAGTAGCCACCACTGTAACACCTCGCAGATGGCAAGACCTCTTCCTGAACACCATCTTTACCAACTGCTGCCTGAACTGCCCCAACACCCACGTGTACTGTTACTGTGCAACCGGATTTGCTCTCCGCTTAGCACGAGCAAGGTAAGAGGCACCAATCAAAACCACCAACAAATGAACCGAAACAATTTCGAACGGAAGCAAGTAACCAGAAGCTTCCGGTGGCTTCCCAGTGGCTAGATCAGCATCAGGACGAACCCCGAGGAAGCTCAACCCCAGCGGACGCAAGGTGTTCCCAACCGCTCCCGTGGCAATATTATCAGCAGATGCTGTCACCGGCTCACGCCAGTCCACACCACCAACACAGGCAAACACAACAAACAGAAACAGCAGCCCCAGAAGCCCGGCGACCACAGTTTCCCCCGCGGAGGTACCAATCTTCATATACGGACCACTGGCTGTCAGCATCACACCAAAAACCAGCAGCACCAGGGTGCCACCGACATAAATCAGCAATTGAGCTGCCCCGACGAAGTCAGCATTCGCAAGAAAGAACAACGCGGCCGTGCTGCCTAAAGAAATCACCAGCCAAAAGGCCATTCGCACAACGGTCTGGCTTAGTACAACTGCAATAGCACTTACGCAGGTCAGAAGTGCAAACACACTAAACAGGAAGTTTTCGCCACTCATCGAACCACCCCCTGCTCCCGAGCCGCTGCGGCATTCTTATTTGCACTGGTTCGTCCCTCGATCAGCAGTTTTGCCTTCAAAACTGCCTTCTGAGCAGCCTCGTTCGCAGATTCCAGCCTGACGCGAGCTTCCTGCTCAGCCGTTTCCAAAGCTTTCACTTCTTCCTGAAGCCTCTTCAACTGATCATCCCCGGACGCCTCCGCAGAAGCTGTCTTCGCGACTTCCGCTAATCGCTCTTTCCCGGCAATCAAAGCCTTACCCGCAGCCTCAAGCTCGCGGGTCTTGTTTTTCACATCCAGCAAAGATGCTCTTTCAGCAGACCTCGCCTGAACGACCTGAGATTCATAGACCTCTGCAGAAACCTGCTTGCCCAGCGGGTTGGAAGTCCAGGTTGTCTGACCCAACGCCGACAACATGATCAGCGGCCACGCAATCGCCCCAAGGAACAGGAAGCAACTAATGGGAACCAGATACTTCAAACAGGTTGTCATCACCTGGTCAATTCGCAGTCGAGGCAAGGTCCACCGCAACCAAACCTGAACGAATACACCCAAGCTGGCCTTAGTCGCGAAGACAAACGCACCGATGACATTGGCAAGATAGCCAACAATCGCTGAACCAGTCCCGTCAGCGCCCGCATTTCGAGCGGCGTACAGAGCGTCGTCCAACGGGCCAATTCCAGTATTCCAGCCTCCCAGAAACAGAATGGCTGCGATACCGCACACCGCAAACATGCTGGCATATTCGCCCATAAAGAAGAACGACCAACGCATGCCGCTGTATTCTGTATGGAAACCACCCACCAGTTCGCTTTCCGCCTCGGCAAGGTCGAACGGTGCTCGCTTGCAACTGGCCGTCGCCACAATGAAGTAGCAGAAGAACGCGATGAAAGTGAACGGGTCATGGAAAATAAACCAGTACCCGAACCAGCCTCGCTGCATCCCGCCAATCTCACCAAGGTTCAGCGAACCGGCCGCAACGACAGGAACCAACGCACAGATCGCAAGCGGAATCTCATAGCTCACCATCTGAGCTGCTTCACGCATTCCGCCGAACAGCGACCACTTAGACCCGCTGGCGTATCCCGCCATGATAATGCCAAACACTTCCAGCGACAGAATGGCCAACATGATGAAAAGGCCGCAATCCGCAGCGACCGCCACCCAGCCATTGCTGAAGGGCAAGACCATGAAGGCTGCAAAACTGGCCACGCAAACCACATAAGGAGCCGATCGAAACAACATTGAATCGGCAGCAGGAGGACACAGGTCTTCTTTCTGGACCAACTTGATGCCGTCGGCAAGTGACTGCAGCCACCCGAAAAGGCCACCAACGCGAGTCGGGCCAAGGCGGTCCTGAATTCGCCCCGAAACTTTCCGTTCCAGCCAAATGAAGGCGAACGGAGACAAGGCAAAAACTTGAATCAGCAGCACCGCGTGAATTAACGCTGCAGCGACGTACTGCCAGCCACCCAGCCAATCAAAAAATTCCGCGATCGATTGAGCGGCGAACATCATGGATCACACACCCGCATACAGGTTGAGACAGCAACACGTCAGAAGCTCAGGCACTACCCATGCACCTGAAAAGTCCACAACGCCAGCGAACGCCCAATGGACGGAATTCGGTCTCCCGAAACCTGCCCCGATTGAGCCTCTCTGAACTGAGTGAAGGACTATGACAAAACCAAAATCTGTCTGCAACCAACTGAGGATGCGTTTCCTGACAGCGTGGTCGTGTTCCGCATCCTGAGACGACTGAATATGGCCTTTCCCGTCGATGGGAAGTCCTTGTGTTGGCGAGCTGTTGGTTTGGTAACCGGAGAATCTTTTCAAAGATGCCCAAGTTGTCATCAGGGCATCACTTCCGGGGAATTGGAGTCTCCCTCGCGTCGCCCCGCCTGCGTCATCCGACCCTCGGCGGTTCGCTAACCATGGGATCGAATCGGTGTGGGCATGGCAGAGTCTTTCGCCGCTTCGAAGCCGCGCAACCGGATTAAACGGACCTGCAGTCATTGCCGGTCAACTACGCACGATGTGATCATTCCGATCTCTGAAGGGAATTCGCAACTTGCTTAGTTCCTCGATTCGAAATAGACCAATCAGGGGATTCACGTGTCAATTATGTCCCGCATGGTCATGGGAAATCTGGTTCCTCCGTTCCGTTGGGGCTGATCACTCCGCGAACGCGTGGTCCCTGATAAGTAATTCTTGACTCGATAATCACAGTCGGTATCTTCATTAAAAGATTCCCGGACTTTGTATTTCGTATTTCATCCCTGAATTTCGGGTCTGTCCTGTCTTCACACGCCGTTTCGCGGCAATATCACCTGAACAAGTTCCGGCGAGTATCGTCGGCCAGAGGCAACTCAATGGCATCGAAAGACAGCAACAGTCTGGTGATTTCGCTCTCGATTTTTGTGCTCCTGTCCCTCGGATTTGGAGTGGCATGGTACTTTTCGCACGACTTCAACACCCAGTTGGCACGCCAGATCGCGGAAGTGGCGGACTCCGTGAATACGCAGGAAGCCGCGATTAAGACCCACGAAGCTGAAGTGGAGCAGTTGAAGAATCTGATTGGCCGCCCCGGTGCGACCGACGAAGTGGCTGAGGGAGTGAAAGCGGAAATTGCCAAGCGTGCCGCCGACGCATCTTCTGCGGCCGCTGCTCTGGAAGCCGCCATGGTGGCCAATGCGAACGCTCGTGATGCCGCGTCGCTGTCAGCCAGCGACCTGCTTCGGCAGACCTTCGATAAGCTTGCCGAACTTAATCAAAAAGTCGCTCAGCATGAGCAGGCTCTGCAGGCCTTGAAAACCTCGCTTCGCGACAAGGAAGAGGAGTTGCGAAAGAAAGAAGCGGCCCACGGGGTGCGGCTCTCCGAGGAAGAAGGCAAAATTGACACAGAGAAGGCTCGTTTGCGTCAAAAACAGGCGGACTACGAGCAACTGGTGAAGGATAATGCTCGTGAAATTGAGCGGATCGAAAAGGAGCTGACTCAACAACGGCAGTCCCTGATTGCTCTTCGCCGTGAAAAAATGAAGCTGGAAGGGTCTGCTTTTGAGCGAATTGATGGCTCAATCACAATGATCGACGCGGCTGCCGGAACCTGTTACATCAATCTGGGGACGAAAGACGAACTCCGTCTGGGCACGGAATTTTCCGTCTACGCAAAAGATCCTTCAGGAAAAGCAGAAGGCCGTATCCTGAATCCTCGTGAACGACGAGGCAAAGTGGAAGTCATTGCCCTGCTGGGTGATCATCTGGCTGAAGCCCGAATCCTGCCGGATTCG